>CAXGTB010000029.1:0-12160 GCA_964012565.1 uncultured euryarchaeote
GTCTCGGCATTCCTGCTGAACCGCTCTTCCGATCTTAAAACTTCTCCATTCTGGAGGCACATCACTAGTTGGGTCATCATCATCTCTATGTTCTTTCAAGCCCCATGCACCATGTGCAATATCATAAGATGTTGAATATCTATCATATTGTGAAGTAGTCATAAGATATACATCTGCAGATGGGTCGTAAGAATTGTTTGTTGTTTCTATTGTAACACAAATCGTGGTTCTTCTTTCATGATCTAGATTGACCCGTAATACCCCAATCGAATCATTTCCAATTAGCATTTGGCTTTGGAAATCATCCCTAAGCAGGTTGAGATCATTATTCGGCTCCCAAGTCATCCATTCTTCTTCTGGACCATCATAATTCTCGAAGTCATACTCGTAATCATCTCTGTCCTTATCCTTCCGTGCTTTCCTTCCTCTATCGTCATCCTCTGACTCATTAGGGTCGTAAATTGCCGGTATTTTAGCAAGGCGTTCAACAGTCGTGTTCCAAACTGGAGTTACGAAGTCGCCGTTATCACAATTTGACTCAGCCGAGGCTTCCTCAACCGGTGACAAATAGGAAGGTGCTAACATTGGGAGAATAAACGCAAGCAAAACTGCAAAAGTAAGCCTACGACCCAAGAATCATCACTTCTCCTACTATCCTATCAAATGAGGGGGTTAATCGCATTTACCTTCAACGTCTTCTACGAAGTGGCCTTACATAACCAGAAGAGCCACTCCTTCGTTCATCCTTGGATAATATTCCAGGGGCAGGAGGAGGGTTGTGTTGGTCCATACCTAGCACTCCACCGTATGATTGTACTTCTTCTACTTCATATGTAGCAGCAGCTTGTTCCGCCTCTTCTTCGATCTCAGTTGGGCTACGCATGACAGCCCAACCTAGGATCAATACTGCTACGATTAATGCCAGAACTACAAACGATTCGCCACTTGCATCAAGGAACCACTCTTGCCAATCCTTTATCGAGAAATCAGATAGGCTAGGTTCAGGAGATTTCTCATCTAGTACGGTTATCTCTGCATCTTTGTAAATACACACGCCCATTCCGTCACAGACAGAGACTCTGACAATCTTGATTCCAACTTCTTCCCAACTTGCTGAGACTCTTATTCCGTCAGCCCCTGATGGAGTAATCCAATCATCCATTGAATCCCCGTTTGAATCGGCGTCGAATTCCAGATCACTTTCCCAGAGAACTACGATATCTGATGATATCCTTTCATCTCTATCAGTATGCAGGCCATCATTAACATCTAAATCACGCCATACAACATAATCATTGATTTGCTCAGCATCTGTAACATTCACATCCAAAACAATAGATTCACCCAAATAGACTGTTTCAGTAAGTTTGAACTCACCGATTTGAGGAGCTTCATTAACAACTACAGTAAAAGTAGCTCTGCTAACATCACCTGTAAGATAAGAATCCCTTACTGTCAAAGTGACTTTGTATGTTCCTGAACGCTCGAATGCATGCCAAGGCAATGGTTCGTGAGAAATTGGAGTTGCATCTCCGAAATCCCATGAATACTCTACGATACCATTCCAGTTAGAATGATTAGATTCCAGTGGGATCGATCTATTTTCGTATTTCCTATCTCCATCTCTTGTTCCAATCGAATCGAAATACAACATTTGTCCAGGAGTGGTTACAACATTTTCATCATCATCAAATGTATGAGAATAATCAAACGATGCTCCTTCTGCTAATGGTGTTGAAGTTGTAACTAATTCCCCTTCATACCACACATCGTAAATCTTGACAGAGATGATAGGTTTTGGATTCAAGATACGTACACCTAAAACTCTAGGTTCGCTTTGCATTCCATATTCATCGATTACAACAAGGGTTACTGAATGCTCACCAGGAGTTGGGAAATCGTATACAACCAGAGATTCGTTGGAAGTAGTTCCATCTGAGAATGTCCATAAGAAAGTCAAATCGGTTGAATCTCCAATAAGTCCATCCGGATCGTAACTATCTCTTCCATTGAATGTGTAAGGAACATCTACTTCTCCATCTTCAATTCTGAAATCGATAACTGGACTTCCGGCAGAACTTGAATCTCTAACTTCGAATTGTGCAACAGGAAGTTGATTTAGAACTTGAACCGAAATTTGAGCTGAAGATTGTGCTCCATCATTATCAGTCACTGTCAGATTGACTAACTTCATACCAGGAGTTGACCAAGCAACCAAAGGCATTTGTTCTGTTGATATTGAATCTACAAACAGGTCTGTTCTATCCACTACTCCACCATCGAGGTTTACCCCTTCATCAAAGTCCCAATTCCAACCAACTAAGTCACCATCAACGTCATCAAAGATATCAGGAATCATCGTAGCAGTAAACGTTTCTGTGATTACCGTGTCAGAGAAAATTTGTCCAGGCGCCCTGTTGTTAACGATTATTTCTATACTGGTTGATGCTGTATTCACACCATCATTTACAGTCAATGTTAGATTGTAGATTGTAACAGCTGTTAAGCCATCTTCCCATAGGTGATAGGCAGTTGATACTCCTTTCCCGGATTCTATATCGCCATCTCCCCAATCCCAAGTAAATTCAAGATGGCTGATAGGTACATTGTCAGTGGTTCTTTCGGCACTGAACTGAATAATTTGTCCAGTTAATATTGAGAGATTGTTAGTAATAACCTGGCCATTCACTGAGATAATAGGAGTTGGATCTGTTTCATCTGTGACATTAATGGTAGTAATATCTGAATCTGACCAAGTTCCACCTTGATCTAATATCATCAATGATACGTTATATTCTCCAACTTCAAGATAAGGCCTGACCGGACTCTTGAGTGAAGAAGTATTACCATCATCAAACGACCAAGCGTAGGCAACAGGATCGTCCAAATATGGAAGAGTATTGTTTGCCAAGGATAGCCCCCAAGCATCAAAACCACTACCTACGAACAAGATGTTATCCCAGGTTTGGGCTTCTTTTGGTTCTATACTTGAATTTGCAACTGGTTTCATGTTGTCCAAAAATTGAGCCCCTGTTTGAGCAGTATCGATTACATCACCAAGCATATCTTTCATCGTTAGATGGAATGTATGGATCTCGCTAGACTTTGCAGTATACCAGAACTTAGTTGGAACATCAACTCCGCCTCCTGCTTGTACTCTTGTCTCTATCGTGTCTAATACTACTCCAGAAGCGTTCCTGACCTCTACTTCAACATCTAAATCCTCAAAAAAGGCGTTAGACATTACATTGAATTCAACTTCTGCAGTGTCGACATTTATATCTCCGTCCCTATCTGCTAGTATTGTAGAATTGAGGCTTAGCGATGCAGGAGAAGTAATCCTTGCCGCTTCAACATCAATCACTCCCTGAGGATAGGAGCTTCCACAAGAGGTGTAATCGCAGTCCCCTTGAGTGGAAGCATACCAGGTAATTGCCCAGATTTCGTCTGTAATGTTACCAAATCCTGGAACTAGAGCAGTTCCTACTGCACCATTGAAATTGATATCAGAACGGGTGTAAATACCGTCTGCTGCCGCTCTGCTCATAATTACTCCATCCATACCAGGAACATCGCCTGTAAATCTCATAGTAAGCGGGGCCGGTGCTGCAGAGCCAGGAGTGAATTTGAATACTCTAACTCCCCAACCTTCTACATCATTACCTGTAGAAGACCAAGGTCCAAGCCAATCGCTATTCGTGTCCGCAGGTTGTATTTTACAAAATTCACTTGAACCGCACGCTGGAGACAAAAACAAATTCGACATTCCATAAATTCCTTGATCGCTGTCAAGTGTTGCAGCAATTGTAAAATTAGTGTAAATATCAATGAAATCTCTACCGATTACTCCCGGTGATGCATCTATTGGGTTACGGGCTAAATCTTCAATTCCAGCAGCACCTGTAGAGGAATCTTGTGCAAGTTTCCTAATTGCTGGCCCTCCACCTAAGTGGTCTGCCAAGTATAACAGGAAGATGAAACCGCCACCATAGTCAGCAGGCCTTTGGTTCCACCATCGAACTGAGAGTTCACTGGCTGAAGTCCAAGCGTTAACGTGCCCGTAAAGAGTCGAAGAGCCACCAAAACAAAGGAATGCTGCCATATCTGCTGCACCCTCGTCAATCCACAAATTTTCATATGGATCTAATGCATTGTGAAGTAGATGTTGCAATTCGTGAGCAAGTATTACTTTCGACCATGCCAATGGTGCATCGTCTATATCGATGAAAATCGCTTCTCTGGATGCAGACATTCCCGGAGCAAAGTAACCTCCAATGTTGAAAGCACCATCTATTGCATAGATTACAACTTCAATTTGACAGTTGTTATCGACGTCAGGTGCTGCGATTCCCCTGCCATCGAAGTAATCCTTCCCGAAATAAGTCATGAGAGTAGGATACACTGTTGTATCCCACGTACTAGCCCAATTGTTCAACACTGTAGAAGAAAGAGTTCTACCAGATTGCACCATGAATGCTGCTGTTGAAGTTGTCTTTTCGACTGTGACATCAATAGAACCGCCTGACGTAGGAACGGTTGCTGAATCACCTTCATTATACGGTGTACAAGCTCTTCCGCTTGTTACAGATTGAGGAGAGGTCGCTATTTCCACACCTGGCATTCCTTCACTTATCCAATGATTTTTCATCATCCGGGTAGCACTGTATAGCATCTCGTCACTATCTGGGAGCATGTATGGGTGTGAGTCCATTTCCTCGAAATCATCCAAATCTGCGAATACTGGAGTCGCTTCAATCACGACTGATTCAGAGCCATCAATTGGCTCTGCTGAAACCATAGGAGACATTACAGATACCAAAAAAACAAGCAGAATTGTGTAGGCGCGATTAGAGCATGGTTCAGACATTTATGATACCTCCAAAGAATCGCAACACTGCATTCCAAATTGTCCACGTCAAATGAGGTATTTAATAGTCGGCGAATATAGCATCATCAATGCGCAAGGTATTTGTGGCCTTTGTAGCGGCTCTGTTCATCGTTCAGATGGCTATTTCTGCAACAGGACAAGGGTCGGAGCAAAATCCCGCGGAATGTGCTTTACAATTTGATGGAGATCTTGCAAACCAATCGGTCCATTTCCAAACTGATTTAGGCCCTAGACTACCTGGCTCTACTGCAAGTTCTGCTTTGCGAGAATCGATAAAAAGTAACTTATCTGGATGGCACATTACTGAATCTACTCATCACTCAAAGGGGTGGACATTAACCAACTTGTACGCAACATGGAACAAAGGGATGGGTTCTGAGGTAATCTTTGCTGCCCATTACGACACCCGTCACAAAGGCGATAGAGACTGGAATGAGAGTCGAAGAGGAGACCCTATCGATGGAGCAAATGATGGAGCTAGCGGAGTTGCTGTTCTATTAGAGTTAGCAAGAATCATACCACAGATGAACCTAAGCCACGAAGTTACGCTATTCTTTACCGATGCTGAAGACCAAGGAGATGATTGGAGCACATATGTTCTTGGTGCGAAAGCATGGGCAGATAATTTGACTACTGAAGAAGCTAATTCTATTGAATCCTTTATTTTAGTAGACATGATAGGAGATTCAGACCTTACACTTAGGCAAACAGATCCTGGAAATGAAACACTGTGGAACAGAACAAAGGAAATCATCACCTACATTGATGATGTTTGTGAATTAAACGATTCGTCTTATTTTGATTTTGAAAATATAGATTCAATATATGACGACCATGTGCCTGCTGACAATCTTGGGATTCCAGCAATCGATATCATCGATACAAGATATGGCGAAGGAGCCGATTACCTAGGCGGCCACTGGCATACACACAACGATACAGATGACAAAGTGAGCGCAGAATCATTACAAACAGTAGGATATATTCTTGAATCAGGATTAATTTCTGGTGCTTGGCTGAATGTGAGAATTCAAAATACACAGGATGTTGACACCGACAGTGACGGAATTGACAGCGAAATTGACACTGATAGTGACGGGATAATTGATTCAAATGACAATTGCCCAGATACGCCTGGAGATGACGATTACGGTTGTCCCAATGAGGATGAGGTTAGCGCTACATCAAATGACTGGGATGAAACCACGACTGGAATTTTGCTGATGCTTTGCATTCTGTTTGTGTGGGGTAATTTTGCATGGCTTGTTTTCGCGGATAACAGAGGGGAGGGGTGAAATCCGCGCACACCCTCGGATAATTTAACCGGAGGTGCTAATATCAGCGACGATAAAGAGAATCGGCTCGCAGCATTGCGCCAAAGGGTTCGCTCAAAACTTGTAAATTCCAGAATTGCTTCGCGCAAAAGGAAAAAGCAAGCAGATGAAGAGATTGTTGTCAAAGTATCAACAGAAGAAGAGGATAATTTCCTGGATTTCAAAGAAGATATTCTTTCAGATGGCGAGAGAAGGAGAAGGATCGCTTCTGCATTAGTAATGATAGGTGCGTTAATGGGAGTATTGTCTGGAACTCTTATCTTACAGGGTAATCCTTCAGGCTTACTTAATTCCTCGATTTTCAAGTCGACAGATTCCCTAGACATACACGGTTTTGTTTTGGATGAAGATGGAGAACCTGTGGCCAATGTATCCATTGAATTGGTGGATACTGAAACAAATTCACCCATCAAAAGCAGCTTGTCAGACGAAAATGGAAGATATATGATTGATGATGTTCTAGTCAAAGAGTATCAGTTACATGTTTCAAAACAAGGATATGAAACTGTAATTCTGAAATTTAAACCTGAACCAATTGGTATTTCTGCTATTACCATGGTTGAAGGCGAAGGAGAGAGAACGAAGGACGAATTGTCTCAAACCGAAGGCTGGTCCATGGAAAATGCAGTAGCGTTAGCAACTTTTGAAGGTCTTTTGACAATTGGCTGTGCTTTAGTTGGAGTCCATGCCTCTTTTGAAATCAAACGAAAAAAGAAGTACCGTAGAACCCAATACTTCTGTTGGATTGGCCTATTTAGTCGTGGATTGATTATTTTTGGACCAGCACTAATTCTAACAGGTATGATTTTCTTAATGTTAGACAAACAGGACTTTGAAGATCAGCAGGTAAAGGAGGCATTTTGAATGTACCTTATCACCGTTGAAGGTGGAGATGGTTCAGGCAAGGGTGAAGCAGTCAGGATTTTAGCAAGCCTGGCCAAAAGAATGGCATTTCCAAACGTGCATGTGACGCATGAACCTAGAAGACATAGTAAATTGGGAAAAATGGCACTAAGTGCAGTAAGTAAGGGAGACCATACTCCGCTCGAAGAAGCCGGTTTATTTGCAGCAGATCGTGTTGACCATTCGCATACTTGGATAAGGCCAAGATTACTAAAAGGAGACTTGGTAATTTCTGATAGAAATATTCACTCCAGTTTAGTGTACCAAGGAATTGTTGGCGCTTTAGGTCTTGATCAAGTATCAAAAATGAATGCTGCGGCAATGATTCCCGATTTGGTAATTTGGATTGATTGTGACCCCAGTAAAGCTATGAAAAGAATCAATTCGGGCACACTGCGAATGGCTGGAGAAAAGCATGAATACTTCGAAACCACTGAGATTCAAACAAAAATTCGTGCTGGCTTTAGTGGGATTCTCTCAGGAGAAATCGAAACGCCTAACCCGTTTAGTCGCTGTTTGATTATGGGCCCAGTCCTAAATGAAAGTGGATTAGATGACTTAGAAAAACAACTATCTCAGGTGCTGAGTACGTTCTTCAATCGTAGACCTGAGCCACTAAATGTAAGTAGAGACGAGGTAGACAGACATTTGTTAAAATCATTAACTGCAGGTGTACAAACCCAACAAAGACTCCCAGGGGCACCAGTTCAGCATGTTTCCCTTCTGGAAGATTGGCTTGATGGCAAATCTCCCGCAGCATGGATGGATATTGCGGAGGAACATTGGGAGGAAGCTAGAGCAAAAACTGCAGATGTGCCTGCCAGACCCATAGCCCATTCATCATGGGCAATTCTAGGCACGTTATCACTAACAGACAGTACTGATGTACCTAGCCTTCACAAACAATTAGGCCCGGTCAGGTCAGTAACAAAGAGACATACTCAAAGATTAGTAAAATGGCTCGAACAGGAAAGATGGATACATAGACAACAAAATCACGTTCCATTCGCTGAAGCTCAAATGTTTAAACTGAGGAAAAGTAGACTGGGTTACGGCAGGTTATGCCTAGCAATGTGGCCTTTACGTACAGCCTTATCTAGTTGGAGAAGAGCTAATCCAGATGGAGATTGGAAAAATTCTCTTAAAGAAACAATAATAGAAACAGAAGAAAGAAAAGTGCCACTACAAATCAGAAGGGCAGTCAAGAATGTCATTGAGAGATTGAAACTCATTTCAAGTGGTCATGCAGAATGTCCAGTTCCTCAAAATGAGGACGAATTACTCGTTTGGTGGTCTACAGACCCGCCAGAGTAATCATTCCTCTTCCGCTTTCATACTAAAGCGGCTTCCAGATGGCAACTGCACTTTTGCAGGGTCAAGTTGGAAAAATGCAGGCCTAGCACTGAATGATGCAGACATGAAGGCACCAATAAGTACCCCAAATGGAGTGCCTGTTAGCAATCTCATCATTGCATTAGACTCGTAGTCAGTTAACATTTGAGTAAACCCATCTATTGCAATTGGAATCGCTGCAACTGCAGCAATCACAAGCATCGCTAACATCCTGCGATCGTTCTTGTAAATCGACTGCAACTTATTATCTGGCAACAATGAAAGAAATGTGTCCTTAATTGTCCATCTGTTGAACCCTTTTCTCGAAAACAAGAAACCGCCAATAGCCAGACCTAGAAATATTCCAACATCTCTTACGCAGACAGGCATTTGATTACCATTAATCTCCCAAGACCTCTCTGCTTTAGTGTGACAGTTTAGGTCTCCAAACGCATAGATAAATCCTGCATAAGGATCCAAATCACTCCATACGAATGAACCATGTTCACTTTGATTGTGACCCATGCCATTCTTGTCATTTGCCTGAGTATTACCCCAAGAGTCTTCAGATTGGTAATCGAAAGCATTAGCTCTACCAGAAAGTTCTGGCACACTATCTGCTGGTAAATAGAAAGGTACCAAGAAGAATGACACTAGGAAGAAAGATGAGACACCTCCTATCCATAGCCCCACTTTCTTTTCTCGAGACCTATTCTCGAGACCATTCTTCTGCATGAACGTTTGTGGTAGCATGAAGGCAATATGTTTTGTCCTTTCGTGATGTCGCAATTCCTATGCAGGAGAAGGTCGGGTTCAGGAAAGGCCTCTCCGCAGCGGTCGTACTTGGCTTGTATTCTGGGTTTATGTTGGCTGTTGCAATAGCCATGGTATTAGGTAACGATGGACTTGTAACCGCGGCTTTCTTCTGGGGCTCCACAATAGTAGCCTGTACTCTTATCTTGACACCAATCTTAGCATATGGAAGGAGACGTGGACTTCCTGAAACAGATGCAACGGTTAAAAATTTACGAGAAGGTCTCAGCGAATTCAATGAAGGAGTAGGAGGTTGGCGATCTTTGTCACACGTTAGGGGAGAAGGAATGGGCGCTTCAGTAAATCTTTCACATGCCGCTAATCCCTTGATTATTATTGAAAAGGCATTACAGATTGCTAGTGATTGCAAATTGACCTTTAGATTTCCTAAAGACGACCCATCCTTAAGAGACAGAACTTTGCCAATTTTAGAAGAAAAAGTTGGCACAGGTAGAATTCAAAGAAGAACGAAGTCTCTGACAGTAATCCCTGAAGTAATTGTGGATAGATCTGTAATCATAACCAGAGTAATGATGCTGTGTCCGCCATTGATGGTAACTGGCTCTATTGCTTTCTATTCAGTTGCACCCGAACAACCAGTTCTTACCGTTTTGGGGGCAGTAGCAGGAGCAATATTAGGGATGATGGTTGTTACAAACAAGGGGAGATAATTAACGAAGGTGTAAAAATACCACTCGTTATGCGATTAACATGCGAGAAATTACTCTATTTTGGAGAATGCCTCGCATTATGGAAACTGATGTTGCGCCTTTAATAGAAATTGTATCGCAAATGGAATTTCTTGCTTACCTGAAAAGAACACCGCGAGACATTCGAATCTTAATCAAAGCCACTTTCAAATCAGGAAAGTCCCCCGAAGATTTGAACTCAATATATTTCTTAGACCTAATAGACATTCATCACTCTCCAGAAAGTCCTGATGAAAGTTATGTTCTTAATTTGAAAATATCACATCCTCTCTCAAATTTCAATGCTAGAACAGGAGGTACTAGTGCGGCACCAGGATGTAGACTTGATGGTGAAGGACTGACTTATATCCTCCAAGGCGGAAACATGCGTCTAAGGTTAGTTGCAGCAATGGCCAGACTAATGGCCAAACCGGATCGCATATCGGCAAGGAGCCTAGATTTGGCTACAACATTGGAAACTGGCCCTCTAAATACAAAGCAACTCCGTTTGGCAAAATTTGCTTATGATAAAGGCTGGTATGATGTTAACAAGAGAATTAGAATCTCAGAGATGGCTGAGGAACTAAAGATTGCTAGAGCAACATTGGCTGAACATCTTACCAGAATTGAGAGTATTGTTATGGACGATTTACTGGGTTCTTTCACAAATATACGAATTAGTTCTGATGAATTTGAAATGTTCAAAGACATGGCGATAACAGATTCTGAAAATTCAGGCTATGGTGAAGATGAGATGTTCAAGAAATTACTAACAAATATGCATCAAAATATGGAATTTGAAACAGATCCTGCTGATGACGAAGAATTACAAGAATGATGTCGCTGCAAGAGGATTGTGAAAAACATGAGCGATTTATCTAATCTATTGAAAAATCTGAAAAGTTCTGGAATTTCGGTTCCAAAATCAATAGAGGAAGCCATGTTTAAAGTTGAAATCGAAGATTTCACCGAATTTGATCATTCAGGATTTTATCATGATAGGCCAGTAGTGTTCTTGAAAACTCCAGATGGTGGAATGAAAAATATTTCAGCACCCCATATGATTGTTACACTTTTGGATAATTTAGAACTTGAAAAAGGACAACACATAGTAGTTCTTGGTGCTAAAGGAGGATACATAAGCGCATTGATTGCCCATATTATTGGAGAGCATGGTAAGGTTACTGTATTGGATCCTTCAAGCGAAGTAATAGGGCACATCTCCAATAATTTACGAGGATACCCTACTGTTGAATGTCACAGAATCACCGATACTGAAGATTTCTTTCTCCCTTCTCTAAATCGCGTACTTGTTACCGGGCAAATCGAAGAATTGCCTGATTGGTTGAGTAGTGGAATACAGGAAGGAGGTTTCGCAATAGCTCCAATTGGTAAAAGAACGTCTCAACGATTGTTAAAATTGGAAAAACAAGACCAACACTTGTTTGAAACCGATTTAGGAAGTGTAGTCTTCGGTCCATTAGACATAACTGAATCAATTGTAGAATCGCCATCTCCTTCCGAGATGGCTGAAATGATTGAACATGTCATTGAATTAATGAATGATGCTGGAATAATTGAAAATGATGAGAAAGTTAGATTATACGATTTAGTTGCCGATTTAAGGCAATTGCCTGATGATTTGCCTCCACCCGAAGAATTGGATGAACCTGAAGACCATCCAATGATGAAATTAATGATTGAAAAAGGTGATTGGTTCATGAAAATTTGGCCAATCATCCAATCCATATCAGAAACAAGGATAGCATCCTTTGATTCTACTGAAAATTACAAAGAAGACAGCAGTCACTCTGATTTTATTCCATGAGGGTTCAAATTGACAAACATAGATGCTGAAATTTCTCGCCTTTCAAACAAGGATGTGAAAATACGTCGTAGAGCAGTAAGGTATCTCTTTGAGGAGGATAATCCTAGGGCATTATCGGGTTTTGTTCGTCTTCTAGAAGATACTGATTTTTGGTTCAGAAATAAATCTCTTGATGCACATCGTAAATGGGCAAAAGATTCTGATGATTTACTACCTCTAATGAAAAATAACAAGAGACTTGTTGGAGAGTTGTTACAAAGAGTTTCTGCTCCACAAATAGCATCACAGTTACTCGATGAGGAAGATCACATAATACGTGGTTTTGCAGCAAAAAGTCTCGCAAAATCTGATGATTTACATTTGCGATTTTCAC
>CAXGTB010000030.1:0-12079 GCA_964012565.1 uncultured euryarchaeote
AATTCCAATAGAACGTAAAACATCAGGAGACAACTGTAGGTTTCCTCTACCGATTAGGAAACCTTGTCCTCCCATCGGTGAAAGTAACAACTTGATTTCACCATCATGCGAGTTGATAATTTCAAGCAGCCCCTGTTCATTTAGGTCATTGTACACTTTACCAGCATGCAGGATATCTATGCCCAGAAGCGTTGATTCATGCCCCAATTGCTTACACATTTGCCGTAGAGTGCCTCCGCTTCCCCAAACGATCATCAAGTCAGAGTTTTCTTCGACAAGATTAGCAATATGAGCGGACATCGCTTCCAGAGTCTCTTCTTCGCTTTCCCTTTGAACTTGCTCTTTCGCACCCTGCATCCACCTTGGGCTTGCTGGAGTAAAGGCTTCACCATACATTTTCACCTTCCATTCTCCTTTACGATAGACCTCTTCATCCAAATCCATTACTTCGGTTCTTGCAACCATCAGGTCCCCTGTTACGAACGACCAAACAACTTCTGCTGCAGCTTTTGGAGTAGTAGCAAAGCATCCGCTGTGCATTTTTACACCACCTGGTACTCCAACAAGCGGTATTTCTCTATCGCCTAATGCTTCGACAATATCTCTGGTTGTTCCATCTCCTCCTGCGTACAAGAACAGATCAGGCGAATGTGATTTTATGAAATCTGAAGTTGATGCTGCGTCTGTTGTATCTGGAGTGACGCCTGTTGATGTATAATTTCCAGGAATCCAATCTCCGCCCATTCTGCCATCCCATGCAATGATTTCAATTGGCTCTCTTGCAAGTTCAGCCAATTTTTCTAGGCATTGCCTCATTCTTGGCCCTGCTCGATCTTGAGCACCTGCGGCCCGTGCTTCAGCAGCTCTACCATCACTTCCTTTGAAGCCAAGGCGACCTCCGAGACCAGCGTCCGGATTCACCACCACTGCTAGGCGCATATTTACTTCCAGAAATTCACGATACATCAAACCGATTATGTATTGTCTGTGCTAAGGAGTTCACATGCAGAGGCGAGTTGACGACATGAGTTTTGAAGGCGCTTGGAATAATCAATTCAAAGAAGAGCAAGAAAAAAAAGCCACTGAAGAGAAGAAAGAAGTCAAGGCGCATGAAGCGCCAGTATTCCGCGGTCAACGTGATATTGTTGAGAAAAGAACAGAAATTAGGATGAAGAAAAAGCAGGAACCAGTCCCAGAAAAAAAGAAAGTGGAGATTGTTGCAGAACCCTCTTCCAAAGAGGGTGATGATTTTGATGTTGAGTGGTGAACAGTTTCAACCCCCAATATATCAAAATTAAACCGCTAATAATAGTCAAGGTGAAAGGTAACAGCGCCCCCGAAGGGGGCGGAGGCAAGTCAATGTCAATGATTTCAGTCACGCTGCCAGATGGTACAGTTAACGAATATGTATCTGGCATAACGGCAGGAGAAATCGTAATTGATATCGAGGGTAGAAAGCATGACTGCGTCGCAGCCTTGGTTGATGGACAGCAGAAAGATTTCTCCTCAATTTTAGATTCAGATTGTTCAGTTGAAGGCATCTCTGGTTTCAGTGATGACGGAATCCACATCCTCCGGCACAGTGCAGCGCACTTACTTGCCCAAGCAGTTACATCTCTTTACCCGGATGCAAAGCCAACAATCGGCCCTGCAATCGATCGCGGATTCTACTATGATTTTGCAGATTTAGATGAATTTGGAGAATCAGAATTGAAAACTGTTCAGAAGAAAATGCACGAGATAGCACGTAAGAATATCGCAGTAGAGCGTGTAGAGTGTTCCGATTCTGAATTGAATGATTTGTTTTCATCTAATCCTTACAAGCTTGAAATTATCAATGATAAACTGGAAGCGGGAGATGGTTCAACAATTTATCGCCAAGACGACTGGTACGACCTTTGTCTTGGTCCTCACGTACATTCGACAGCGAAGTTAATGCACGTACGCCTTACTTCTGTATCCTCGGCATTTTGGAGAGGAGATCAAAGCCGGGAACAATTAACACGAATTTATGGAATAATCGAGCCTACAAAGGATGCACTAAAGGCAACCATGTCGGCGATTGAGGAAGCAAAGAAAAGAGATCATAGAAAGTTGGGCAAAGATTTGCAGTTGTTTCATGTCGACGAAGACGTTGGTCAAGGACTAATTTTGTGGACACCCAGGGGTGCAATCATCAGAACTTGCCTCCAGGACTTCATCTCAGAACACTTGACTCGCCAAGGCTATCACCAAGTTTACACTCCACATATTGGCAAGTTAGATCTTTACCGAACTAGCGGACACTTCCCGTATTATCAGGACTCACAATACCCTCCTTTGGTTGAGAAGGATATGATGGCCAAGTTGGCTAATGATGGATGTACGTGTGGAGAGTTATCCAATATGATGGCAGCAGGTGATATTGAGGGTTACATGCTCAAACCAATGAATTGCCCACATCACATCAAAATTTACGCATCACAAGCTCGCTCCTATCGTGACTTGCCACTTAGATTAGCAGAGTTTGGAACAGTGTACCGTTGGGAACAATCCGGTGAGATTTCTGGATTGACTAGAGTTAGAGGTTTCACACAGGATGATGCTCACCTATTCGTTACCGAAGACCAAATTGCAAACGAAGTATTGGGCTGTATTGAGTTAGTTCAAGTCATATTCGCAGCATTAGGAATGAGTGATTATCGAGTCAGAGTTGGTCTGAGAGACCCGGACTCCAGCAAGTATGTCGGAGAAAGCGAAAAGTGGGATCTAGCAGAAGATGCGTGTAGATCAGCAGCTAGTAGCCTCGGCGTCAATTGGTCAGAAGAGCCTGGAGAAGCAGCATTCTATGGTCCAAAGATTGACTTCGTTGTCAAAGATGTAATTGGTCGCGAATGGCAATTAGGAACTGTTCAGGTGGATTACAACTTGCCTGAAAGATTCGATCTTCAATACAAAGGCAGTGATGGAGAAATGCACCGACCAGTAATGATTCATCGTGCACCATTTGGATCAATGGAAAGATTCTGTGGGGTACTGATTGAACATTTCGCGGGCAAGTTCCCTACATGGCTTGCTCCGACCCAAGTTCACGTGCTCACTATTTCTGAGAAACAGGTAGAGTATGGGCGACAAATAGCATCTAGTCTCAAGGCAGTAGGAATTAGAGCGGATTTAGATGATGGCGACCACACCATAGGAAAGAAAATTCGAATGCATAGGAAATTCCAACCAGCATATATGCTGATTCTTGGTGATGATGAAGCAGACAGCAATACGGTTTCTGTTCGAGCAAGAAATGGAGACCAGAGGGCTGGAGTCTCCTTTGACTTATTCCGTGAAGAATTGTTGGAAGAGATCAACAATAAAGTCGCTACACCATCTCTTGTTCCACCAAAGGAAGAATGAGGCTAAGACATGGGCATAGAACTAGTAAGCGGTTTTGACGGCATGGCTATCCTTGCCGTCATTCTGTCGGCTCTATTCGCTTATCTGTTTCAAGAATATCTCATTCCCAGAGGCCTCTCTGGGCTCCAGGTTGCTTTTCCAACCGGGCCCAAGAGATACGAGGTACATACGGTGACTGCAAACAAAGAAGAGGCTAAGGAACTTCTCAAAGCACCTGGTATGCGCAACGGTTTGACAGTTTACGTGATGGCATTAACTGGTGCCATACTTTTGGGCATGGAATGGCTATTTTATCAGATGGGTTATACACAAGGATTGCACCAAATTTCCCTCGCTGTAGCTTTAATTTTGATTATCGTTCCAGCCATGATTTCGACCGGTGTCTCAATGAGTACACAAATTGTTAATCGAACTGGCGGTAGACGTGCAACACTTCAGGGAGCAAGCACATTCAGGAATGGTATTGGGGTATCAATAACAATTCTATGGTTCACCGCACTGCTGATGCTTTGGTACATCATGTTACTAGCAGAGGTTGATTTTGATCGCAGATTAGCTTTGATTGGCTGTCTTGCTTTCGCACCTGGTTTCATTGCTTATGGGAGAGTAATGGGTTCATCTTGGACCGCACTTGTAGAATCCAGCAGACAGTTATCCAAAGGAGAGCCATCTGCATTCTATCCATACAAACCACCGGCGAGGAAGCAATTTGTTTCCACATTGGTTTGGATAAATACGGCTGCAATGCCGTTTATTGCTTTCAACACGGTCGTTTCACTAATTTTGTTAGCAATTGATCCAACTATGTTTGAGCACACTCAAAGGGTGCTAGATCTACCAGAATATCGACCTCAATCTTCTATTATGGAAGAGGGAGGAGTTATTGGCTTCTACGCTATTGAATTGTTTGCATTTATTTCCGAGCCAGGGATTAGAGTTCCTTTGGTTACAATCGTACTACTATTCTTACTGCTCAACGTCGCAATCGTGGGGTTCTTATTCGTTTACGAAGTTGCAAGAATTCTATTCCTTGATATCGCAGATGTATCTGGAAAAGGAGGAATTCGCCTCGCAGATTCACGTCTGTTGAGAAGTGAAAGATCTCAGCAAGCTAACGTTTTGAACTTCTGTTTCACAGGATTTGCTGGTCAATCTATGCTATTGCTTGCCCTTGCAATGTTGACTTTCTGGGACTCACAGTATCTTCCTCAAGGTTCACAATGTGGCAGTTGGGAGGACTCGATTTGCCAAATTATTAGGAAAGATGCGTTAGAAGAAATGACTTGGATGCTTGCATCTGGAGGTCAGGTAATATTCTTGATGATATGGATTCTATCTCGAAGAACAGGCCAGCATTTAGATGACATCTCATTCGACGCTATGGCAAACCAAAAGAGAATCGAATTAGAAGCAATTGAGAAGATGATATATCGCCAAGGCGAAGATTTCCGTGATCTTATCAAATCGGATAATTGGTCAAAAGCTATGGAAAAAATGGAATTGTTGTATGAAGACCATGGCGAAGAAAGCATAGAAGGTCTCTCACTAGTAAGGCGAACAGAAGCAAGTATGGAGATGCTAATGGGCTTTGGTAGATGGGATCAAGCAGAACAGGTCGCTCTTTCATTCCTAGCATTGCGTGCAGGAAGGACAGCGGAAATAGCAAGAGTAATTCTAACAGCGGCATCTCTAGCACAAAGAGACATTCCAGAAGCAATTCCTAGGCTTGAATATCTTACAGATGAAGACGTTGAATCTGCTAGATTAAAATGGGTTACATCAATCCTAAATCCGTCAATAAAATTGCCTGACTCTGTAAGGAGTTTGCTACGCCTGGATTCAGTTACAAAGAGGAACATCGATCTCCTTAAGCGGTTTAGAGATGGTGTTCCGGGAAGTAATATTGCATGGAAGTACAAGCCAGCAACAAAACTGCATATTCTTGGTGATATAGCGCGTTTCAGACTATGGTCACAACCTGAGATTGCCCTAGACAAACTGGAAGCATGGGTAAAGAAGAATGAAATTGACATGGATGAATGGCCTCATGGTCAAACAGCCAGGGCTCTCTTGTACATCGACAGAGGAATGAAAGCAAGTGCGATAAACATCGTAGAGAAAGCGCTGAAGCTCCACCCGCGACATCCTCACCTGAGAAGACTAGCAATCCACCTCGCAGTTCGAGGAGAATTAGAAATGCCTGAAACCGAAAAGACAGGGCTTATTTGGGCAGATTCTATGAGCGGAGATATTGAAAAGAACTGGAGGAGTTCTCACAATGTTGTAGCATCTCCTGATAACAGTACAAATCTAATGAAAATTCATTCTTGGAATGCAAATGCATGGTTAACACGTCGTGAAACAACAAACAAAAATCTTGGAAAGAAAGGCTGGAAGAAGGCTGTTTGGACCAATCCTCCGTTTGGTAATTATCTGATAATGACCGGTATAATTGCTACAGTAGGGGGCGTTCCAATCGATCTTGGTTTACCCGGATGGATTGACTTCAAAGCATGCGAGAAGGCAAAATTATTCGAATTGTAATTAGAGCAAATTATCTACTAATGCTTCAGTATCCTGCTCTTTACCACAGTATCTACAACGTAGCCTGAGCGGCATTCTGCTGGTTACAATCAATCGATGTGGCAAAGGTTCTCTCGGATTCATAGTAATGCAGTTAGAGAAAGTACATCTCGCAACATTGACAACTTCATCCGTGAGATTGATATCCAATTTTTCTGCTACGCTGTATGCACGAATGATTGCTACCGATGCATCAGGTGCAACTAAGGCCAATCTGTCTAATTCTGTTTGAGTTAATTCTCTGTCTTCGACTTTGATAATGTCCTTGCCTCCCATCTTCTTTGATGGCACATTCATGACTAGTGAAACTGGATTTGACATATCGCCTTCAATTCCTAACATTTTCAATACAGAAAGCGCCTTTCCAGCAGGGATGTGGTCGATAACTGTACCATTTTTGATGGCTGTGACTCTTCGCATGTTTGCTTCTTGACTCATAGAACCACCCCCTGTTTATTGATGTCTTCAGGAACTTCGACACCCAATAATCTACACATTAGGGCCATACGTGCCACGACGCCGTTGAAGGCTTGCTCGAAGTATCTTGCATGTCTAGTGGAATCTACCGATGGATGAATCTCATTTACTCTGGGAAGTGGATGCATGATTATCATGTCTGGCTTAGCACCATCCAAGTCGCCAGCTTCTAGTTTGTAAGCTCCGGCTACTTTGGCATACTCATCCTCGTCAGGGAATCTTTCTTTCTGGATTCTAGTCATGTAGATTACATCAGCATCATTGATTTGGCCAAGCAGATCATCTGTTTCAACTACTTCAGCACCATGTACCTTCAGGTCTGCTACAATCTCCTCAGGCATGCGAAGGCTCTCGGGTGATGCGAAAATAACGTTGCAACCGAATCGGACTAGTGCGTGAGATAGTGAATGGACGGTTCTTCCATATCTCAAATCTCCAGCGAGCACGACGTTCAAACCTTCCAGGGTACCATGAGCTTGTCTGATTGTGAATAAATCAAGCATGGTTTGAGTGGGATGGTGTCCTGCGCCATCTCCTCCGTTCAATATTGGCACATTTGCACTGTCACAGGCATATTGGGCAGCACCTTGTCGAGGGTGCCTCATGGCGATTATGTCAGTATATCCATCAACCATTTGGATTGTATCGAACAATGTTTCACCCTTGACCACAGATGATGTTTTTACATCACCTAGATTGACTACGTCGCCACCTAGTCTTTTCATTGCAGTTTCAAAAGACATTCTGGTTCGAGTTGATGGTTCGAAGAACAAATTTCCTAGTATTCTGCCTTGAAGTAGTGGCAAATACAGTTCGCCACGGGCTACTGGCAGCAATCTTTCAGCATCATCTAAAATTGAGATAATCTCTTCATTTGTCAAGTCATCCATGGTGATTAGTCCGGGCATCTCGCTCCCCCTTCCATACGCCTTGTGCCTAAGCCGACCTTGAACATATGGGCGCGACTCTCCGCTTGCTTGATGAGGTATGAACATCTGCTAGTGGTCATGCGCAGGGTTGTATTGCTCGTATTCTTGCTGTTGGTACCAGCAGTTTGGGCAAATGAAACCGAATCTTGGGTGGTTGAAGTTGAGGATCCGTTAGGAAATCCAATTTTGGGTTGCGAGATCGTGCTAAAGGAGCCTTGGACAGGTGCAGTAATTGACTCTCCCGGAAATGGAATGTACCAAGCCAGCGCAACTTGTGATGGATATGTGGTAATGTGGCATCCGCCAGTTCCGTCCTCTCAAACAACTGTCGTTTTAGAGGCGCATCCAATCATTGAGGACTTATTCACTATTGAAGGCGCTCATACAATGCAAGTGCAAGGTAGCACTTGGGAGCAATCGGTCAGCAATGGTACCGTAGATGCGCCAAATGGCCTGCCAATAATTTTGATTGGAGATGGTGGAATAGTAACTAGGATTGGCGAATCTTCAATTATCATCCCGAATGGAACAAACACATACAATCTGGAGGGCAATTATTCAGATGATATCTCTGTAAAAGCGATCCACGCAAGTTCAGGTGTAGTGATTGATTGGGCAGATCAAAACCTGACTGTTGGCGAATATGGCAGTGGCTGGTCAGCACGTGTATATGAAAGAGGGATCCCTCTTGGAGAATCAACATGGCCGCCATCTTCTCAATGGATCTCAGACCAATTGAATTCTGAAGCAGATTTAGGATTTGCAGAAATCGAATTCACATCAAACCTAGAGGCTAATGCAAACGTAAATGGGACTTGGAACGCATCTCATAAATTCAACAATGGGCTTGCATTGCCATTTATTCCTGGTGTGTCAGCAGGAATAGAAAGTCAAGTTACTAGATTTTTGTCTGACGATGTCGATGAGCTTGAAAACCTGCTGGAATCGATATTTTACTACAATGGAAAACAAGCATTGTGTTGCATAGTAGACGATTCACCGGTCGTATTTTCACAACTAGAAGTCGTTTCCGAAATCAATTTTTCATCAGGCTATTGGGGTTGGAATGAATCTGCAACTATTTCTGTAGACCGTTCGAGCATTAGTATGGTGAGATTTGAAGTACCGTTTCAGAATGATTTACGACAAACCACGCCTTTGACAGTAAAGACAAATGGCGCATGGCAATACCTCTCTAGTCCTCTAAATGAATGGATAGATGGCACGCCTAACAATTTCACTTTACAACGGGATGATACCTCGATTTCCGGATTTTATACAATCACTCTAGGCCCCAATTCAGCACCAGTCGTCTCAATGTCAGAAAATAATGCTTTACCGTGGGATAATACTTCTTATGACTTTGATGTAATCATAGAAGATGCACCTCTTTCAATACATGACTGCGATTGGAATATATCTGGTCTAAGCGACAATACGGGCGTTAATCTTTCCAATTTTGATGTGGATTCTCAACTACCAATTTCCGTGACCTGTTTTGATGAAGGTGGTTTGAATGGAACCTACTCAACAACCCTTGTCTTAGACGGAGGCGCCCCTTGGATAAATGAAAGCAATGAGGTTCGACAAATTATCCCAGGGTATCACCAATGGGATTTGGAGGTTGGCGATGATCATGATCAAAATCTGAATGTCTACTGGACTAGTAACAAGTCAGATGGTTGGTGGGACACAGGAGCTTTACTTCAAACAACATTCAGTGTAGACTCCAACCTTAACTCGATTAATGACAATATCACTGAAAGACACAAGCAACGTAATCAAGTCGAGTACTGGTTATCAGCAGAAGTAAGCGATGATGTTGGTCACACCACATTGGGTAATTGGACAATTAGATTACTGGATAATTCAGGTCCAGTAATGATTGCATCTCTAGAATCACAGAATGATGATGGAGAGTGGGAAAAGTCGACATCTATTTCTCGCCCCGGCGATACATTAAGGCTGAATTTCACAGAAAGTTTTGACGACCATTCTTCAATTGACAAAATTAAATTTTCAATTGAAGTTGCCGGGTCTAAATATTCTAATCTATCATGGTCGGAATTCCAATATTGGGAGTTGCCAGATTTCGCCAGGGGCTCTCATGAAATCAGCGTCATTGGTATAGATGAAGCAGGAAATGAGGCAATCAATAATTTCGCTATAGCCGTAGCTCCGCCAATCGCAAGAAATCTTGAAGTTACAGATATTACATCATCCTCTGATGAGATAGAACCGGGTGTGAATAAGTTCTGGGTTACAGTTCAAAATAATGGAGCAAGCAGTACTGAATTTATTTTGTGCAACAAAGATGATTGCATTGAATCAATTATAGCACCATCTACTTATTCTCAAACAGCCACTGTAATTGTCTCCATGGAGGTAGATATGGATTGGTTTGAAACGTTCTCTGTTGAATTGTCATATCTTGATGATGCAAATCAAACCGTTGTCAAGCATTCTACCAGTGAGTATAGTTCAGGAGTTGGTTTTGGCGCATTAGAATTGTTCATTTTTGTAGCACTTGGAGTTCTAGCAGTATTCTGGGCTAGATCACGCAACAAACCGAGATTCTGATATGATTGATTGTAGGAGGGTCTGATATGGATGGTTTTGTTGATTTGGAAGAAGCAATCAAGGCCGAGTCCAAAAGTCGCTTAGATCGAGTTGAAAAATTAGCAGGAATTTCAGCGATGGCATTACTTGGTGCTGCGGTTTGGTTGGCCTGGCCTACTTTGGGAAGTGGCATGGGTGGAGAAACAATTACTTCTGATATCAAGTATGCAATGATTATTATCGCCTGGGGAGTTTTTGTTCAGGATCTTGGCATACTAGATAAAAAATCTAGGTCTAGAATTGGCATAATCTCAACAATAGGATGGTTGCCTTTAGCAGTAGTGGCCCTTTCTGAACTTGAGAGTGATTTATCAGGAAAGGTTGGAATGGTTATTTTGTTAATTACTTCCTTCGCTTTATTCTCAACAAGTAGAAGCATATTACAAGGTGATATCTCAGTAATGAAATTTAGAGCATTGATGAGTTTTATGGGATTAGTTCTCGCAGGCTCATTATTATCCACAATAGATTTCAGTAACGACTCTTCTTTTGTTCAAGTAGGTATATGTGTAGTCGGATTTGCATTATTTTTAGCAGATTGGTTTAGCAAGGATGAACATAGAGGTCTCAGGAAAAAATTTGATCGCCGTCTTAATGCTATGGAGGAAAGAATCCTCATCCTGAAGAGTGATGGCTCCGCAGTAGACCAGGCTGCAAGCCTAATAATGACTGCAAGAGAAGAGGGTCACAGGGAACCAGATTGGGGAATGCGACTACTCGATGAAGCCGAAGAGGATATCGAGCGTTCGCTTTCTCTAGCAGGGGATGTAGATGAGATTAAGGCTGACTCATTACAATCTGTTGAGGCTGCAGAGGACATAGCTCCAATTGCAAAACGTCCTAGAAAAGCATGGGATATGGGGCAGCGAGAAGTAGAATTAGGTAGCCTTAGGGAAGGGGAGTTATTGTTTAGACAAGCCAAGCTAAGAGCAAACGAAATCATTGAATGGTGGGAAAAGGCAGAGGGTGCAATTAGAGAAGGTGCCGCTTTGTTATCATCATCAAAACACCAACAACATGGATTGGAAGAAATACTATCCGATGCTAGGAAGAAACTCAACGCGGAAAAACCGAAGAAAGCGTATGAATTTGCAATGGTCATACCAGATCAACTAGCAGCATCAGGAGATGCGATGGTAGTTGCAGAGGACGCGTTAAAAGAGGCTGCAAGACAATTAAAATCTGCAGACGGAATCAACAAAGAATTACTCGAGGAACGCTTAGAAAAAGCTGAAGTCGAATTAGAACAAGGAAACCACGCACAAGTCAAGGGTCTATCAGACGGTATAGTTCGAGAGATTAATGCTGAAAGAGAGGCCATGGATGATGTACGTCGTGCTCTACGCCAGAAGGTACATCTTGTTACGAAATGGTCTGAGCGAGACGATGCAGCAGAATGGGATTCACGATTGCTTGAAATCGAATCATCAGCGGATGGTTTGGAGTGGACTCACGCCGCAGTTCTTCTGGAAAGATTGACAAAAGATTTGGATGCTGAAAGCAAAGCGAGTGATGAAGCTAGTGAACTTCTGGATTATGTCACCTCAGAGTGGAAAATTCTTCGTAATCAGTGCGATGCGAGCGGAATTAAGATTGACGATGAAGATCGCAAATCAGCCGAAGAAGCAATTGCATTAGCAGATGAAGCACACAAGGCAGGTAGGGTTGATGAAGCTCTTGAATCGCTTGGATTAGCGGATGGATTTATGGAACGTTTGCGAAGAAGAATATGATCACTGCATCTGTTCCTTCATTTCACATGCTTTGCAAATATTACCACTGCATATTTGTCCACACTCTGGGCAATTAATTGGGCTAGCTGTGTTGAATTTGCCACTTGACGCGGCGTGTAATTTTTTGACATCGTCAGCCATTCTTAGCAACCCATGTCTTGTCCCGGGTACATCGGCTTCCATCATTGCGACCGTTTCCCTGTGCCTGAATCTGAGGGCTCCTTCTCCGTGCGGGCATTCTTCGTGATGAATAGGTAGCTTTCGATGTAAAGCATAGAGGTGGATTTCCTGTTCTGGTATCCACCGCAAGGGGACGATTCTAGGAATCATTCCTTTCAACGGAGTACTTGT
>CAXGTB010000031.1:0-12017 GCA_964012565.1 uncultured euryarchaeote
GACTCAGTGCGTCTTTCTGGTGAAACTTGGAATGGCTCTCCAATAACGGAATGGTGGGAATTCAGAGCATTCACTTTGGGATTAGGTGAACCCAATGAAGACCTAACAAATTATCTAGGAATGAATCGTAAAAACATCGATGATGATAGTTATGTCTTGATAATCGATGATATGGATACAGATTTCCTTGTCCTAGATCCTGGAGATGATATGTTGCTGTGCTCTGGAGATGCTACAGATGATTGGGATTTGTATTATGTTGGGAACACAAATCGGGCACCTGCTGTTGACTTAGGTGAACATGAATACGGTTGGTATTTGCTTGATTTGGATGATGATCACATTGCAGAGGGTAGCGATCCGCTAAATTGGGATACTGATGGTGACTGGTTAGTGGATTGGTTCGAAGTCAAAGATGATGAAGAAGACGGCACAAGAGGCGATTCATCACCGATAAGATATGACAGTAGAAACACCTCCTGAAGTTATCAGAATTCCCCCTAAAGGGGGATTTCTGCTTCTGACCTGTCGCCGGTTAGTTCAAGGCCTATGGAGTACACCGCAGTTTGGGTGAATTGTGTATGTCGCAGAAATTTTCGTCACGTGCCGCTCTCTCGTTGATGGTTTTCGTCTTGGTTTTAACGCCTATGAGCCCTCTCTCTGAGATATTCATTGGCGAGGCTGAAGCAAATGGTGCTTCGCGTCACATCTACACTTTTTCTGATGGTAGCGTAGAAAATATCGCATTGTACCAAGGAGGTGCGGATAAGACAAGCATCGTTGCAATGCCTAAGGGTGCTGAAGTTCTTGATGTTCAAGTAACTCTGTCAGGTGCATCATCTACGGGTTGGTCTCAGGTTTCTACCGATACCTACGATGAATGGATGGAAGGTACTGCCAGCTTAGTAGACTCCAGAAGTGAGGAACTTAGTTTAGGATTCAATTCAAGCAATATCGATTCTTCAACCCATGGAGTAGATGAAGAATCATTGCCTGGCTCTAACGCTTGGTTGGATAACGGCAGTTTCGCAGTACGTCAACCTCATACTTCCAATTCAACAGAATCTAGATTCAGTAATCAGGTCAAGGTCACAAGTCCAAACTTCATGGCACAAGGTCAAGGCGCAATACTTCGCAACCACGATTGGTTATTCATGTCAACCTTCACCGGTACTCAGTTTGACAAGGTTGTAACTCGAATGCACCCAAATAATGTGTCTCGAGATATAGTGGTTGATTTGCAGAGAGAATCCTCTTGTACACTTCCACAAGATCCAACTTCGACATATTACAAAGCATATGGTTTCAAGGATTGGACAATCACTGATGACGAAATGCTCTATGGGATTTTCTCAACATACAAATACGCATATTCTAGTTCGAACCCGACTCAGCACCTCAGAGTTTTAGCAATAGATGTCTCTGACGACTGGGTGTGGAAATGTGTTGATTCATACGATGTTTCTCCCCAATATGGCGAATATAGTGGGATTTCGTACGATAGAGATTCAGATTTGATTTGGATTAGTCATTCGCAACAAAGAAGGATTGTATCATATGAATTTGGAGATAATGGACAATTCACTCGTGGTGAGGAACAGTATTCATTCTCATCAGGAGACAATGCAAATACTGCTTGTGGTAAAACTGCTAGCAATGTCCATGGTCTTGTAGTACACTCTGGTTTCTTCTACATGCGTTGTATGAAAGGAAGCTATTACCAAGACACAGATCAACTGAGTGCTTGGGCAATATCAGGTTCCTCATCGTCACTAGTTCCTCAAACAGGAACCAGAGATATCACCGCTAAGGGGCTTGGATTATATTACGACGGAGAGAGAATTATTACGGTTGATTCTGGATATTCAACTTGGAATTCAAAAACTCTATACTACCGAGAATTTGGAATGGGTATTTCTTACCCAACGACTCCTGCTCCGGGAACCACTACATGGTTAGGTGAAACAATCGTTACCGAAGATGATGTTCTAGCGGTCAACGTGAAGAACCATTGGTCAGCACCAACTCAAGGTGACAGGGTTGATTACTGGGTTAGCGCTGACAACGGTACACACTGGGAAGCAGTAAAGACTAACCAGACAATTCACTTTACTCATCCTGGAAATGAACTTGTATGGAAGATGCAATTAATCGGTTCTTCAGCTGTTTCATGGTGGATAAATCTGGAATATGCAACTTCTTACCAAACCTCTGGTGACTGGACAAGCAAGAAAGTTGCAACCGGGACAAATGTGGGCAAAGTACGAGCGGTTTGGATGGCTGATGAACCAAGTTCGACGGCGATAAATGTCATGGTTTCAAATGACAACGGGACTTCTTGGGAAAGCGCACAAAACAATATCGAGGTTTCATTCTCGACCCAAGGAGCAGGTAATGAATTACTCTACTCAGTGATACTTTCAACCACGGATGATAAGGCCACACCGAAAGTCGATTCCTTCATTCTCTGGTACGAAGAAGGCTATCCTGATGCTCCACAGTTAGATGTCGGTGATGATGGCGAGTGGGATTGGAAATCGATATTATTCTTGAATGAAAGTTCTGTCGTCGCATCGGATGATTCTCCAGTTGGTAGCGTGGTTTCAGAGACCCCATCTCTGGTTGACGCTTTCAATGATCATATTCCTGAAAATGGCGTTGGTACTGTCGAAATTCCAATTGCAGTAAAAGCAAATACACCTGGTAGAGTTAAACTAACCGACCTTGACATAGAATACAGGTTGAATTCACGTGTTCTAGATGCAAGCCTAGAGGGTGGCCTAGTTGCCCCTGATGGCGTTTACAGGAACTTAGTAGTCCGATTAGCTCACGGTGATCTAGTTGACAGAGTTACGGAGGCAACAATTGGATTAAACAACTCACACGGTATTGATCCTTCATTCCGTTGGCTAAGAGGAGATACTTGCAGTGTTGTTGATGATGCAGGCGGTATCGTTGAATTCGATGTTGGAAATTGTACTTCAACAATTGATAGTGAAGGCATTGTCTCTGTGAAAATGCCTTTGCGTGTCAACTGGACTTGGGATGATGAAAGAAAGATGGAAGCTATTGTTTCGATGAGCGATGATCTCGGACCTCAAGTCAACGCATGGACAACTGATACCCTTTCTCTCAATGTTGAAAATGATATTCAACTTGAAAGCATGCGTGTTTGGGAAGAAACAGGAAGGGAACTATTCCCTGGTGATTGGGTCCGGGGTGGATTTAATCTGTCAATTAATGGAGGAATCAACTTCGAAGGTTCAGCATTTTCTCCACAAGCAGGTGAATTTACTCTACGCGTGATTGGACAAAACGTAACTTATGACGGTGACCCAATAGGTGATCCAGTAATTCTCCATTCAGAGGGCAACCCTGGGTTCGGTCAGTACAACATGACATTCACTTCTCCAATCGAATCTATGCCTGGTGGAATGGTACTTTATGTCGAAGCAGTAAATCTAGCAAATGGTTCGACATATGTTAACCCAGGTTACAATACAATCAAGTTAATCTTTGATGGAAATGCACCATTGGTATTATTCGCGAGTCCTGAAATCTCATCTGAGATGCATAAGGGTCCACCTTCTCCTGGTGGTCAGGCTATTGAAATCATAATTCAAGACTCAGTAGATCCTCCGCAGACTGTTGATCTACACTACTGGGTTGGTTGTGAGCCGGGAGAACATGAGCGATGTGACGATTCTAACTTCAACGGATTGCCAGAGCCGATTGAATACCGCTCAAAGACTCTAACTACTCCTGAAATACTACCTGGTGGAATTAACGTATTCAATGGTTTGATTGATGATTCAATGCTAGTACATGGAGACAAAGTAGCGTTTTATGTTGAAGGAAAGGATGGGCAAAATAACGTAATTGCAATGGGTGGAGCGCCTGTATGTGATATGGAATCTGGTGAATTCTGTGGTGATAGGCCTGGCGACGTTATTCCTGATTGGGACAATTCTCTGTCATGGTACATAATTCGAGAAGAATTCGAGCCTGAAATGGATGTTGATAACTCAACAATCATGGGACATGATGATTTGGCACCATTACACCCAGGAATTCCATACACAGCTACATTCATGGTTTCGGATATCAATGGTTGGTGGGATGTAGAGTACGTTCATCTTGCACTTGGTGGAGACTTCGATGATTCAGAAACCTCGATTTATGCTTATATCTCTCGCAATTCGGACGGTTCTCCAGAGATGTATCTGGAGAGTGGAGGAACCGGCTTAGCGGTTTCAAATCTCTATTCTACTATCACACTAGATCCAACAAATATTTCTCGAATGTTAGTGTCAATAAAGTTCCAGTTAACTTGGAATTTCCCTGAAATATGGGATACAAATGGTGAATCACACTTCATTCCAAAAGTTTGGATTGAAGATAAATCATGTGGCCTAGAGGAAGACGTTCCGTGTAACATTCACAAAGGAGGTTTAGGTAACGATTTGTGGAGTTTGGACAATGATTTGAGATTTGATACTCAACCGGGGCACATCTTGGCAATTCAACTCAGGGATGGTACAAACCACTACAATCCAGAATTTGATGAAACTCTGATTGGAGCAGGACAAGCTCTTCGATTCAGTGGGAAAGTAACATTCTCTGAAGATGAAACACCTGCACCTCCTGGCTCATTTACAATCTCACTTGGAGATTATGAACGTGAATGGACTACGACTAGTAGAGAAGGAGGATATTTCTCTATCGATATTCTAGTCCCCGATGTAAGAAGTGGCCACCTTGACTTACGAGCCAATTTAGTTGACTTGCCCGGTCTAGCAACTGATGAATCTGCTTTCAAACCAAGACTCCGTCTTGCAGTAGACAGCGAACGTCCAACTATCCATGCTATCTCCCTTGCAGGTATCGAGGCAGGTGAAGAAATTCCAATTTCAATGGCAAATGAATTGCAAGTTATGTTAGAGACACGGGACGATCAGGGATTCTCCTTAGATGATCCAGCAGTGCTTCACTATCTTGTGCGTGCAGGTGAAGCAGAAATCAGCA
The DNA here is from genome assembly GCA_964012565.1 of uncultured euryarchaeote. Lineage (GTDB taxonomy): Archaea > Thermoplasmatota > Poseidoniia > Poseidoniales > Poseidoniaceae > MGIIa-K1. Next base: position 5,026 of record CAXGTB010000031.1, read on the forward strand.
GAGGTTCTTCTCCGTTGCCAGATACAACTCCATTTGAAGATCAGTTCTTTTGGACAGGTTTCATTGATTTGACAGATGGTGGTGCAACAATGCTACTGCCGTCTTATACAATTGATGTATGGGTGACAGGTTCAGACGAATCAGGTAACCCGTACGATAGTATTGGAAACACAGTTGAAGAGCCACTTGCATCTTGGCCTCTGGCTTTGACTGGACCAGACATCAGTTTGAGAGCTGCAGATACCACATGGGAATGGTCCAATCCAACTCCTAACCCTGGTGAGGCAGTATCTCTATCTCTTGAAGCTAGAAATAATGGAGCGTCAGGTTCAGTAACCTTTGTTCTCCAAAGGTTAGTCTCTGGTGACGATTGGGCAACAATATCCACTTCAACAGTTGAAATATCTAATGGCAAGACCATCCAAGTTAGCCTTGATGCTATGGCAGATGGTGAAGTTGATGAAACGTTAGAGCACAGAATACTTCTGTTAGATTCAGGTGTTGAGAAGGAAAGAATTTCGATTAGTCCCCTCCTAATCAAGGAAGAAATTGAAAGAGACGGTACTGCACTCGCTAACCAAGTTTCAGATTCACAATTATCGGTAATAATGTATCTAATCGCATTATGCTCTATGTCCTATGCTGTTTGGACTATGGTTCAAATGCGTAGAATCAGAAGAGGAGAAGAAGTTGACGAATCAGACCAAACCGCTGAAGTGATCCAGACTATGGGTGGAAAGGCAGTTCCAGAAATAGTTCCTGATGTTCAGAATTTAGCACAAACAGCCCCTGTTGCCCCTGTTGCCCCTGTGGCGCCAGTTGCAGCAGCAACTCCGGCATTAGCTAGCCCAGGTCCTCCTCTACCTCCTACTGGATTACCAGAAGGTTGGACTATGGAGCAATGGTCGCATTACGGCCATCAGTGGGTTCAAAATCAGAAATAATTCTCGGGGGTAACCACATGAGTGGAACAGATTCGATGGTGACGCTACAAGAAAGGTTGGTCAACTTGGTAAATCAATTGAATATGCCTATTCTTGAGACGAGCATGGTTGTTTCGAGATGGACAAATCGCTTGTTAATCCAGTTGCAAGAACACACCACAGATTTACCTGAAAATCTATCTGAGCCTTGGCCGCTTGATTCGAAGCCTATTGATAGCCAAGCAAGTTTTGACCTCGACAAAGCACTATCTCTCGTAGATAGAGATCGCATGGACATCCTTGACACATTGATACGAGTGACTCTCGAAGAAGAACAAATGTTACTAAGTGATGCATTGGGAGTGATGCGTTCATGGGAACACCTTGCAAGGAATCAACTATCACAGGTTTCTGGGCCAGGTCAGCTATTTAGTCCAACTCAAATTCCAGAAGATTTCTAGGTGATAAAATGCGAACTATATTTGTGATATTTGTCTTAATTTCCTCTGGATTATCAGGCTGTTTCGGTAGTGATGAACTTTTTGATGAAGAGCGAGGTATTCCAGGAGGACTTGCATTAGCTTGTCTTCAAGATGATAAATTTGAAAAAATGAAAATTCATTTCCTTTATGAAAATGGATATGATCCAATCGCCATGGATCTTGTAAAATCAAGACTTCAGGAAGTCTGTGAAAAACCCGATGGCATTCAAATCATAGCGGAGGAGACTGATTTTTCTGAAGACAATGTATGGAATGCTAACGATGTTAGAGATGCTAGATGGAAGCATGGAGATGATGCTATGGGGTCTAGCACTCTAAATTGGTACTTCCTATTCCCAAAGGGCGTTTATGAGGATGATTCAGTACTTGGAGTGGCTGTTGATGCTTCGACCATCGCTGTATTCAAAGATTCCATTGATGATTCTGTTAATTTCCTAGGACGACCATCGGCTGACGAAATTGAAAGAGCAGTTACAGTTCATGAAGCAGGCCACTTACTTGGCTTGGTGAATTTGGTATACCAATCTCCGATACCTCATGAAGATCCAGATCACCCTGGCCATTCTAACAATGATGATTCAGTTATGTATTGGGCTATAGAAAGTAGCAGTATCGGTAACATCTTTTCAGGTAGTATACCAGATGAATTTGATGATGATGATAAATCGGATCTTGCCGGCATGGCTAGTGGAGAACTAGAGTGTTCAGATCAACTTTGGTCGTAGGATTTTGCAACACTTACGCTAGCATCCCGCCAAGCATCAAAAATTGACCACAAATAGAGTAAGACCCATAGTACTAGAGTAAAAGCTAGAGGAATTTGGAGTAGGAACCAATCGAATCCCCTCTGATGTTTTCTGTTGAAATGTTGTCCGAGATATAAGAACGGTATCAGTGACAATACGACAGCAATAACTGGGCGGAATGCCCCCCAAATTCCTACTCCTGCAGTGATTTCGGTCCAAATTGTCTTTCCTAATGCCAGAGAGTCTACCTCATTCTCATCGACAGGTACGACGACTTCAATCTCCTCATCATACTCTTGCATTGGAGGGACCAACACTCGGACACTTGTCAATGTGGCGACGCAAATCCTCATGGAAGTGATGTTATCTACCAACATCATGGGAGCCCCGATTCTAGTTACAGGCTTCGAGCCTTTCGGGGGCCATGAAACCAACATTTCAGGTCTTGTTGCTTCAGCAGTGTCAGGAGAAAATGTACGAGGTCACATGATCAGGTCTCTTGTTTTGCCTGTTGATTATAATGGTGCAACGACAGTTTCCAAGATGTTAGACACAGAAAAGTTTGCAGCCATTATTCATATTGGACTAGCAGAAAAATCATCTTTTCCACGAATAGAAACTCGTGCAAGAGATGTTCTCGACTTTCGAATTCCAGATAATTCTGGTAGATTAATAAAAAATAGTAATATCACGGGTAAAGGAGATCTTTATTCTACCATCAAGGTTGAAGATTGGGATATTGAGGGGATGATTGATTCACCAATAATCAGTGATGATGCTGGAGAATATATCTGCAATGAAACATTGTATCACACTCTTTCCAAACTAGATGGGAAAACTCCATGCTTTTTTCTACATCTTCCTCTTGAACAACCAGATGCTAAGGGCTTAGTTTTGCAATGCTTAGATAGAATGCTTAGGCCAGCATGTCTCGATGTAGGAGCAGGAGCTATAATTTCGGAGGGTAAATTCCTTGCAGCACGAAGGTCTCCAAGCGAAAAACACGCAGGTTGGTGGGAATTCCCTGGTGGCAAATTCGAAGATGGTGAGGATGTATCTCTGTGTTTGATTCGTGAGATCAATGAAGAATTAGAATTGGATGTTTCCACAGGAGATATGATTGGGGAATGGATTTTTGATCACGGGGATGTTGTGGTTAGGTTGCACGTAATGGAATGTTTCATTGAAAGTGGAGAAATGAAATTACATGTGCATGACAAAGTCAAGTGGTGTGTTGGTCCAGATGAAGTTAATTGGTTAGGACCAGATCGTGATATAGCCGAAGCCATTAGTGCCAGGTTGAAGCTTCACCATCAGAATACATAGTAAATTCATCTCCAATTCTTCGTGGGATATTTTCTCTTCCACTATGCCATGTCGCTGCTTCAAGCCAATCTCCAAGGTTCTCACCTTCTATCTCAACCGTAATTACCCCTCCTAGAGGGTTGTCGCCTAGCAATGGGAATGCCACTTTTCCAGCCATCGCGGCTTGTCTTGAAATTTGGAAAATTGTACCATTTGCATCCAAGTTTTTGGACATATAATCTAATGCAGTGTCCAATATTGATTGTTTGTGAATCATCTCAAGAAAAGTCTCCAAACTAATCTCTTCCGATGCTAGAATATCATTTTGTTCGGTAGGGAAGTTTTGCTTTTTAGGTAGGCCGCATGTAAATTCAGGGAAAATTTTCAAAATCGAATCTAATACCAATTCTGGATCATCTGCGCCGACTAACTTTGTTGAGACTATGACAGAATATCCCTCATCGATTCCAGTGAGTTTCAGTCTGCGCATGAACGTCCCAGAACATCATAGTCAAAGAATTTAACAGGCCAACCTTGACATTTAGGTACAAAACAGGATAGTACATGCAGGTTCGGGTTTGTGCAGTGATACCCGTTCTAAATGAAGAAAAATTCATCGCTAGATGTATCAATAGTTTGTTAGCACAAACTATGCCTGTAGATATTTTGGTGATGGAAGGTGGCTCCACAGATTCTACGAAAGAAGTTCTTGCATCTTTTGGTGATGCGATTAAAGTGGTTGATAATCCGGGGAAACGAGTTGCTAATGCAAGGAATCTAGCCTTAGAACACATTGGAGAAGAAATCACGCATTGTTTTGAAATTATAGGTCACTCTTGGATTGACGAAGATCATGTTCAGAAGAGAGTTACAGATTTGCTAGAATTGGAATCGAAGTTGGGTGCGAAAATCGGAGCGATAGGGTGCTTGACGAAGTCCGGGGACTCAACCGGAATGGTTGCAAACTGGATAGAAGGGGCCATATCTTCACCAATTGGTTCTGGCGGTGGCCAATTCAAGAAATTTAAGGGTAGAGAGCAGACTAAGGTTCCTGCATTTTGCCTTCACAATGTAGAGGCTCTGAAATCAGTAGGCGGTTGGGATGAGAGATTCATAACAAGTCAAGACAGCGACTTGTCGATGAGATTAATCGCTTCAAATTGGCAGCTTTGGCGTTCTGATGTTTCATGTGTCTACATGCACAAAAGATCAACACTTGGTAAGTGGTGGAAAATGTGTCATCGTTACGGTTTTTGGAGAACAAAAGTTTTGTTACGTCATCCAAAAAGATTTGATATTCGTGAGGTTCTTCCAATATTTGGTCTAATACTGATATTTGCTCTACCACAATGGTGGTTCGCTCCAGCAGCATATGGGGCAGCCATACTGTTGATAGGAGTCGCTAATGCAATAACAAAATCTAATCTCACATCCATACTTGGAGTACCTCTTTGCTTGATAATTCTACATGTCGCTTTTACAATCGGTTTGTTTGATGGTTTAGTTCGGAATGGTAAGGCTCCTAGTGACCGTACATAATGCACAAACCTTCATGGATGAAAAAAGAAAGGAAGGTCTAGATGGCAAGGCAACTTACCTCACTTATTTTGCTATTCACGCCAGCATTGGTGTTGAATGCATTGAGGTTTATTGTGACTCCTTTGGGGGATATGATGGCTGTGTCAACAAATCTAGACATAGGGTTACATGTTGGAGCATTCGGTATCGGTTATCTATTATTCAGACGAACACGTGTGGTGCGTGACCATGAGTGGCAAAGAAGTCGCGCAATCAAATCGGTAGGCACTCACTTCAAAGCAGAAGATAGTGGAGTATGGGAGAAGGATTTTGTAATGGATACGCAACTTTCAACAGAGGCCCAAGCTAATCTAAAAGGCCACGTAGGAGTCGCTGTCGGAGGAATGAAAACATCTACTGAAACTGAGATTGCAACAGAGGTAGAAGTCGAGATGTTGATTGATTCTGAACATGTCAGAAGGGCGCAAGCAAGAGTTTCTGGGGACGAACAATTTGAAGATGGAGGAGTTAATTCAACAGTCGGTGCTGTTCGTAAACCCTCTCCGATGGATACATTCCTAGATTGGTTTTCTTCCTTATGGGGCAAGGACCGAAAATTAGAGCGAGATGCAAAAAAGAATGCAACACTTCTAGCAAGAAGTCAAGATGCCCCAGTAATCGCTCAACGCCCAATTGCTCCAATTCAACCAGTAGAATCTGAAGAAAAAAGACCAGTTCCAATGGAGATGATTTCGGTTACAGATACAGGTGCTCAATCGGTAACTATCGATGAAGAAACAAATGAGATTAGTGCTCCAGTTCAACGTGGGATTTCAATAGAAGAAATGGCATTTGGTGTTCAGCAAGGTAGTACAAACCCTTCCTCAAATGCAGGATTTGCACCCCAACCAACATGTAAGGTGTGCTCAACACCGAATCCTATCGGTGAGAGATTTTGCATAAATTGTGGTGCTAATCTCTAGCGTTGTACTGAATAACCACGACCGCTCCCGACCAAATAACCGAGGTGATAATTTGTCAGAAAAGCGAGATTATTACGAGGTACTTGAAGTATCAAAAGATGCTGACGAAAAGGAGCTGAAAAAAGCCTTCAGATCTTTAGCAAGGAAATATCACCCGGACAAGAACGATGCTCCTGATGCTGATGAAAAGTTCAAGGAAATTCAAGAAGCATACGCGGTTCTTTCCGACGGTGAAAAACGCCGCAATTACGATCGCTTTGGACATAATGCACCTGGTGGCTCACCATTTGGTCCAGGTGGGTTCCAAGGATTCAATATCAATTTAGATGATATTCTGGGTGGCGATTTCTTTTCCAATATCTTTGGTGGAGGGCGCAGACGTTCTACTCAAAGTCAAGGCAACGATATTCTAATTCGCCATGAAATTTCTTTGGAGTCAGTCTTAAACGGAGAAAAAGACGAAATCGAAATTGACTTACCTTCAATTTGTCAGGATTGCAATGGTACTGGGGCCAAAGATGGAGTGACATCAGAGTGTTCAGAATGCAATGGTGCAGGCCAAGTAAGGATAAGACAGCAAATCGGTCCATTTGTACAGGACTCCATTCGTCCATGTCCACAGTGCAATGGTTCAGGTAGAACCTTCACAAATCGATGTAAAACTTGTGCGGGTGATGGTAAGGTTTCAGAATCACAGGTTTTACGATTTAACATTCCTAAAGGCGCCCAAGATGGGACTAGGTTACGTATGAGGGGCAAAGGTCAACCTGCTCCGTTTGGTAAAGGAATTGCAGGTGATTTGTTCATCGAGTTAATTGTGGAAGAGCACCCATGGTTCGAAAGAAACGGTATGGATCTGATAATGTCGCTTCCCCTTGGATACAGTGATTTAGCCCTCGGTAATACCGTTAGCCTACCGCATATAGATGGCAAAGATTTGCAGATTAAAATTCCAGCTGGTACAAATTCTGGAGACACAATAACAATTCCATCAAGAGGTGTTCCATCCGGCCG
>CAXGTB010000032.1:0-11947 GCA_964012565.1 uncultured euryarchaeote
AGGTAGACCTTGAGTTACGTTAACTGTTGCAACACCCGCATAGTGGAAAGTACGCATAGTCATCTGCGTACCAGGTTCACCAATTGATTGTGCAGTGATAATTCCTGCTGCCTCGAAAGGATCAATCATTGCCATTCCTTGAGCCTTAGCCGCTTCTGCAACCAGTGCTTCTGCTTGCTTCTTTGTCAACTTAGCCTTGTCTCTGTTGTGAACAGCTTCTGTCAAATCGTGGATTGTTTGCTGAGAAAATTTCACTCCAGCGTCATCAGCTGCCGACTTTATAGATTTGAATACTGGGTCTTCTGCTAATTCATCATCATAAATGGCAGGAATACCATCTGAATTCATCTCTGGGGTATATGCCTCTAGTTCTTGAACTGTCTTTGCAGTTCTGCGTCGACGAGTACCACGTCGAAGTCTAACAGAAGTTGTTGCAGAGTTATCGCTGGTTGAATCACGACTTGGAGATGCTGCACCGGAAATAATTCCATGGATTCTTGCAGCTGTGTCTGAGTCGGTTTCACAGAACTGAGCGATTTCTTGTGCTGTCAAAATCTTGACATCATCCCACTTTCTATCATCAGCCAACTTGTGAGCAAATTCCTCTGGAACTAGCATGTCCATGAGTTTCTTCTTGGTTGCGCTCTTTACTACCATCACAAATCACCTCCAGCTGCTGCTTCAGAATCACCCTCATCATATCCAAGATCGAATACTTTGTCGCCTTTGTCAACATATTCATCATCTTTGATCTTTGTAGGTCCGTCTGTACCCAAAGCCTCATCGACGACTACATCGATGTTGAATGGCTTACCATGCACACCACGGCTCGGATCGATTCCATCTTCACCATAGGAGAACTGGATAATACGATCTGCAGTGTTACGTACAGACAGATTTTCGTCATCGAAGACCTTGAGATCATCCATAGCGTTAATCAGCCTACGCTGCATGTAACCGGACTTACTTGTACGAACCGCTGTGTCAACCAAAGATTCTCTTCCAGATACAGATAACATGAAGAATTCTGTAGGTTCAAGTCCACGCTTGAATGATGAGGAAATGAATCCTTTCTCAGTTGCACCCAGTCCACCACGCTTGAAGTGAGGTAGAACACGCTGGTGGTATCCACGCTCAAGACGTGCACCACGAACCTTTGCTTGTCCAATACTACCCGCCATCATAGTCAGGTTGTCCATCGAACCTCTTGCACCAGAAATTGCCATTCCAACAGCTGCGTTGGAATTGCCCATGTGATTCAATTCATTTTTAGCAACGTCACCAGCAGCCTGCTTACCTTGGTCTAGAATTACCATGATATTCTCTTCTAGTGTTTCTTTTGGTGTTCTTCCTGGACGTGTTTCATATCCACGACCATCTTTACCGAAACTCTCCAATTCCGCACGTACTTCTGCACGTGCTTCTGCATTATGGCGCTCGATTTCGCTTAGAGCTTCAGCGGATAGATCTTCATCGTCAATTCCAGTTGTGAAACCAAGCGAAGTACATGCTCCGATTGAAAGACGTGTAAACTCATCTAGGAACTTTGCACCTTTAGTAGGTCCATTAGTCTGAACAATTGCATCCAAAAGACGACCGTCTTCAGCACCGATTGCACGCTTGTCCAAAGTGCCTGAAACCTTACCATTCTTTACTACAACATCGTCGTTAGAACGGCTTCTAAACCTCAGGTGAATATTTTCAGGAATAATGACCGAAATTAGGTCTTCTCCGTTGAAGTATTCGCCTTCTGGGCCTTTGTGTACCTTAGGTAAAGTACCTGTGTAACCAATGTTGCCCAACATCTCTAGTCCGTGACGCTTAGAAATTTTAGTGTCAGGTCTGGATAGTAGGTAAGCACCAGAAATGTGGTCGTGGATACCTCCAATAACTGCACCACCATATCTTGGAGTTAGGATGTGTTCCTGAACACGCATCAGAATCTTAGCTTCAGCACGTGCTTCTTCTCCTTGAATGACGTGTAAGTTCATCTCGTCACCGTCGAAATCAGCGTTATATGGAGTACAAACTGCCAGATTGAATCTGAAAGTATGTCCTTCCATTACTCTTACTTCGTGAACCATCATTGACATTCTGTGCAGAGATGGTTGACGATTGAAAATTGCAACATCTCCATCGATCAAGTGGCGTTCTACGAGAAGACCAGGTTTTGGATTACCGTTCATATCAACTGTTGACAATCGATCTTCCACTCTTGTTCTCTCTCCCCACTCATTATCCGGACTACCACAGTGAGGACAAGTTACCTCTAGTTCCTCAGGGTATGCTGTATCTGGGTTAGCAAGTTCGTATTTCCAACGGTGGTGAAGAACTGCTCTTGGATCATCTTCCGCAAGCGGATTACCATCAATATCTTCTCCACGAAGATTTGCAAGAGTAGCTGCCTCATCGATTGCGTAAGATACCATTTCTTCGCCGCCTGCAACTGCTTCCTCACGGGAAACGTACTTCTTGACTACCAATCCTGGTAGGAAGTTTGGTGCTGGCAATACTTGGTGAAGATCGAATCTCTGGGTCGTTTCTTCCATACATTCTGGATTGTGACAGCGGAAGCCAGCGTTGATTAGTCGGCTTCTCTCGTTGATTCTTACACGGCGCTTGTCGCCACGAATAACATAGTTAACTCCAGGGTGTACATCAGGACCACGAAGGATCATTTGACGCATCTGCTCTCTGTTACGTGTTGTTACTCGAATTGGAACAGTGAGTTCCTTAGCGATCTTTGTAGGCACTCCGACCTCATTTACTCCGAGGTATGGATCTGGGGAAATTACAGACCTTGCACAGAAGTTTACACGCTTACCAGACAGGTTAGAACGGAAACGTCCTTCCTTACCCTTCAAACGCTGAGTTAATGTCTTCAGAGTTCTACCTGAACGATGTCTTGCAGGCGGAATACCGCTTGTTTGGTTATCGAAGTAGGTAGTTACGTGATATTGTAGAAGTTCCCAAAGGTCTTCAACAATAAGTTGAGGTGCACCAGCATCACGATTTTCTCTTAGTCTTTGGTTGATTCTTAGAACGTCGACCAATTTGTGAGTCAAGTCGTCTTCAGAACGGTCTCCAGAATCCAGAGTAATTGAAGGTCTAACAGTAATTGGTGGAACTGGTAAAACCTTGAGAACAATCCATTCTGGTCTATTCTCTTTGTGCATTCCAAGGAAAATCAAATGTTCTTTTGGAATTCCTTGAAGCCATTCACGAATGTCACGTGCGTTTAATTTCCTCTCAGTAGCCTTTGCGCCACCTTGAGCGATGATGTGCTCCTTGAAAGTCGTAGGTTTGTCTAAAACAATCTTACCTTGTTGTGCATCACAGTGCATACAGATAGTTCTTCTAGCTTCAGATGTTTTCTTTTCGATTTCTTTGATGATCTTTGAAAACTCTGTTGAACCGACACCGTGCTTTAGTATAATGTCGTGAACTCTCTTCCTGTAGTAATCCTGCTCAGATGGTTCGTCGTCATTTGCCATACCTGGAGCAGTACCACCAGCACTGTGTAACAAAATCTTACTGCATGAATTGCATGTAGCCTTCAAAGCAGTCTTGATTAGATTTACGAAACCAATGTGGATAACTGGTAATTCAAGTTGTATGTGTCCAAAGTGTCCTGGACTTTCGTCATACTTACAGTTGTCAGTTGGACATAGAAGTCCAGGTTCGATAACACCCATGTGAGGGTCCATCAAACCTTGGCGATATGCGTGACCATCGTCTTTGTATGTATCAGCAGTCTTGACCTCGACTGAGGACATCTGACGGATTTCCTTTGGGTCCATCAAACTAAAGCGGATGCTTGCGATTCTCTTAGGAATCATTGTTGTACTATTTCGGTTCATCTGCGGTCCTCCAGTTCAAGGCGCATTGCCACTCCGAGACTCTTCATCTCGTCAAGTAGCAACTTGAATGCATACGAGGTTTGCACCTTGTAAACCTCAGCTCCATCGCCAAGAATTGGCGACACATACGTTCTGCGTTTCGGATCATACCAAGCGATATGTCCTGATTTAGCGCAAACAAACAAATCGATTCCGTCAGATTCGTCCAAAAGACGGTCCTTGATAACCATCGAAGCACCGTGTGCAATCAAACAGTCACGTTCCATTTCTCCGAATCTAAGACCACCTTGTCGTGCACGACCTTCGGTAGGCTGACGGGTAAGAATCTGTACACGTCCACGACTTCTTGCGTGAATCTTACCAGATACCATGTGGTGTAACTTTTGGTAGTAAATACAACCAACGAAAATTTCAGCAGGATAGGTTTCTCCTGTTTCTCCGTTGACCATTACTTCTCTACCAGTGTGTGCATAGCCATTTCTAACTAAGCTGTCACGTAGGCTTCCTTCTTTCTCTCCTCTGAATGCAGTTCCATCGATTCTGCGTCCTTCCAAAGAACCGACCTTTCCACCGATCATTTCCAGAACGTGTGCAACTGTCATACGAGATGGAATCGCGTGTGGATTGATAATCAAATCAGGGACTATACCGTCACGTGTGAAAGGCATGTCCTCTTCATTTACTAGACGACCAATAACTCCTTTCTGACCGTGCCTTGAAGCGAACTTGTCACCAACTTCTGGAACTTTGTGAGAACGGACCATACATCGAACTAGACGTCCAGAATCTAGAGATTCTGTAACGTAAACGTTGTCGACCCAGCCCTTTTCACCATGGCGTATAGGCATGGATGATTCACGGCGCTCTTGTGCTTGTAAGAAAGCACCTGCTCCTGTTTCTTCCAAGAATCTTGGTGGGCTTGTCTTTCCGACTAGAACATCACCACCTTCTAGGTATTTTTCAGGATGCGGGAGTCCATCTGCCTCTAGGTGGTCATAAGCACCAACTGGCTTTAGACCCTTGACTTCTTCAAGTCCAGTACCTGGGATTTCAATTTCTTCAACTTGTCCACCAGGGAACCTACGACGTTCTGCGTTGTATGTTCTGTTGAATGTCGAGCGACCGAGTGCACGTTGTATACTCGATCTGTTCATAATTACAGCGTCCTGCATGTTGTAACCATGCAAACTCATTACTGCTACAATGAAGTTTTGACCACCAGGTCGACTATCGAACTTGGTAGTATCCATTGCTTGGGTGTATGTGATTGAACGTTGTGGGTAATGCAAGATGTGCAATCTTGTATCTGGTCGCAATCTGTAGTTTGAGCTTGGTAGACCCAAGGATTGCTTGACCATCGCTGTTCCTCCTGTAACACGAGGTGTAGAGTTGTGTTCAGGGTACGGAATCAAAGAAGCACACACACCGAGAACCAACTGCGGGTCGATTTCACAATGTGTATGTTCAGATGTGTAAAGTAGTGGTACGTTGAATACCGCATCTGTTTTGGTTCCGTTAGGAAGTGTAATCTTTGCCTGTAGATTAGCCTCAGTAGCTGAAGGCTCTCCGAGGTTCAACCAAGTGATACTAGAGTGGCTTACTGGTCTACCTGCATATTCGTTTCCTTCAGGAACTGCTTCAGGTAGAACGAACGGACGAGGTGCGATGTAGAGATCTTCTTCCTCTTCTGCATCAACCCATTCTACAACACCTTCGTTGACTAAATCTTTGAAGGTTAATTCCCCAGAGCCAACCATCTCAAGATGTTTCTGAGTAAGTCTTGGTGCTCCATCATATAGAATTAGTACTGGCCTTAGAATTCGACCCTTGTCGGTATTGATGAAAATATCCTTGTTGACATTATCATATCTAATCGAAACTTCTGAGCGGATAGCACCTCTACGGCGAGCATTCTTGAATTGAGTGACTAGATTCTTTCCACGCTTGTGGACACCATATATGTCACCGTTAACGTGAATTCTGTCACCATCAGTCCAATCATCTGGCTGGAATACATCCATTTCATCTAAGCGGGTTCTGATTTCTTCTTCAGGAACTGCTTCAGAGATATCGATCATTTGTGCTGCATTCTTTACAAGACCACAATTCTGTCCTTCTGGAGTTTCGTTAGGACACAAACGACCCCACTGTGTTGGGTGAAGGTCACGTGCTTCGAAGTGAGGTTGGCTTCTAACCAATGGACTTGTTACACGTCGCATGTGCGAGAGTGCAGATAAGTAGGTAGTTCTGTCTAGAAGTTGACTAACACCAGATCTTCCACCTACCCAATTACCAGTAGCAAGTGCGTGCATGATTTTACTTGTGAGAACGTCTGGTCTTAGACAAGATGTGATTTTCAATTCACGCTTTCTGTTGTGATGGCGCTCAAGTTGGTACTTGAGGTCACGAGCCAATTGTCCCATGGATACACGGAACAAGTCTTCTACTAAATCACCAGCAAGACGAACACGCTTGTTTGCGTAGTGGTCCTTGTCATTTGGCTTACGGCTTGTAATTGCCATTTCTAGAACTTGACGAACGATTCTTCCAAGGAAAATTGCCTTTTTCTTTCTATCTTCAACATTGTCACCCAAGTGAGGAAGTAACTCACGGTCTAGCAACTGGTTAACTCTAGCTTCACGGTATTCTTTTTGCTGTCCAGCAGCGAATTTCTTCTCTAGCCATCCATGTGCTTCATCCATTGAATCAACAGTATACTCTTCGTTATCCTTTACTTCGTTGATATTAGCAACGATGAACTTGAACGTCTCTGTAGGTCCAGCAATCGCTTGGAATAGTTCTTGATCGTTTTCTATACCTAGAGCACGCATTAGTAGAACGACAGGAATTGCGGTTGTTCCTGCTGTACTAATCTTGACCATAAGCATACCATCACGGCGCTTTTCAACGGTTAGAGGTTTTCTCATACCGTCTCTTTGAGAGAAAATCTTAGCGACCTCAGTCTTCTTAGCGTATCTCTTGTTAATCTCCACCGTAACACGGTTTGGAGCTAAATCTTCCATTGAAATCAATACTCTTTCTGTTCCGTTGATGATAAAGTAGCCACCTGGATCCAGAGGATCTTCGCCTTTTTGGCGAAGTAGTTCTTCCCACATCTTTCTGTCTTCGTCAGAGGTAGTAGGGTGAAGTACACGGTCACCTGCTATGTGATTAGCATGAAGATTGCATCTTCGGCTGCGTACCATGATTGGCATATTTCCAACTTGTACACCTTTTTCAGGTTGAGTTGGAACTCCATTCTTGAAAATAGTAAAGTCCATTCTAACAGGTGACATGTAAGTTAACTTGCGTAATCTGCATTCCATAGGTTGTGAGGGGTGGTCACTTCCATCGGCTTCGCGGATTGTTGGTTCGCCTAGTTGGATATTCTTGACTCTGATGATTATGTCTTGGTCAATAACGTCCAGTTTGATTAGTCCGCCTTTTTCATCTTCGACTTCTTCGTCTGTACCAACTCTGATACTTCGAACAATCTTTTCCATCCTGGACAAAGAATTGTCTCCAGACGGTATACAATCATCGTAAGATGCCAATTGGTGATTGACAAGGCTTCTTTCTCGGAAAAATGATTCAATAATCTCTTTCATAATATCACCTCAGCTCAGCTGCCCTCCACAATTAATCTGTAAGCAACAGAAACACCAGCAGATGGAGAAGGCCTGATTACCTTCAGAACACGATCTGCAAGCCAACCTGCAGGTAGCGGAACGTGATCTTCATCTTCGCCCGTAGCAGCATCGTGTGCTTTTTCTGTGGTCTCCTTAATTACTTGGACAACTGGATCGGTAATCAGAATTTTAGGAAGCAATTCTTTTGCAAGCCTAGATTCTCCTGTTTCTTCGTCAGTAGTGAGAAGGCCCCATGGAGCCAATTCATCTTCTTCATCTCCTACTGCAACTAATTCTTGGTGAGGTACAAGCACATGATTTAGCACGTTAAACTTAGTACCAGCCAAGTCCATATCGTCATCATCTAGAGCTTTTCTGGAAATTGTGATTTTTCGGCTTCTACGCTTTTGTCTGCGTTGGCCTAATTCTGCTAGTGCATTCATTGCGCCAGTGAATATTTCATCGTCTTTGGAGACTCCCAAAACGGAGGCGATTTCATCGGCAGGCATTGCCTTGATATCAGTCATATTGCGATCCGTCGCAAGTTTGTGAGCATATTCCTCAGCAATACCCATCTCCATTAATCGCTTCTTAGTTGCCGACTTTACTACCAAAAATACACACCCCGCTTAGCCCTACCTACACCGGTCCTGTCTCTTGTCAGGCGGGCCTGACGGGGTTCGAACCCGCGACCGTCCGGTTAAAAGCCGGACGCTCTACCTGACTAAGCTACAGGCCCAAATGTATGTGTTGGGCTTCTTGGCCGACCTGAAAGGGGTTTTTAAATTCTCCGCCAGCGAAATTGGTAGCCTGAACGCTGGACGCCAACGGTTTGCATACTGGGTTGCCAGTGTTACCCTTTTTTTGCCAAGAGAAATAAATGCTTCGGCAAACTGGAGGAGACGATGCGAGAAGGTCAAAACGGCATTTTCACATCAGAAGATGCCGAGTTGGAAGTTCAAAGATTGTTTCGAAAATCAGAGACAATTGATTGGGAACCAACTAAAACTCACAAATTCCATCTCTTAATACCCCCAACTGTTTACCCTCCAAGAGAGGATACTGAACTTTTTGCAAGAAGGTTGACATCTATAGGCCCAGGTAGAGGGAGGAAATTATTGGAAATCGGATGTGGATCTGGCGCCCTAACAATTCTTGCCTCATCTTTAGGATGGAAAGTAAGTGCATGTGATATCAATCCATATGCAGTAGCAGCAGCACGCGGTAATTTGCAGACTAATTTACAGAAGGGTACTGTGAAAGAGGGAGGAGTTGGCCCTGACAGATTCCCATTTCAGGAGCAATTTGACCTCATAATTTGGAACCTACCATACATCCCTGCTAGTGAAATAAATTCTGTACTTGGACCGATGGAAGAGGCTGGTTTAATCGATACTGATGACAAGGGCCTGACAGTAAGATTACTCAAATGCATAGAACAAAATAATTTACTTACAACAACAGGCAGGATTTTAATTTTGAGCAGAGCTAATTCTATTCACCAACAGAGTGAGTTCGCTGTTCGTAAATGGGATGAATTAGAGTTCGAAGATGGTGAAAAATTGGAAATTAATTGTCTATGGAAACCTTATGCGAAATCGACAAAAAAATATGTTGAAAGAACAGGTTCTACAAATGATGATTTGTTGGCTGCTGATGGAAATGTTGGAACTCATATTTCTGCATCCTGGCAAGAACACGGTAGAGGGAGAAGAGATAGGAGTTGGCAATCTATAGAAGGTTGCTATGCTGGCTCATGGATTGTAGCCTTAGGCAAGGATATCAATCCAGGTTTACTTCAACTATCCGGCGGATTGGCTGTTATGAAAACGATAGATGATAGTAGACTTAAATTGAAGTGGCCCAATGACATATTATTTGATAATCGAAAACTCTGCGGCATCCTAGTTGAAGGAAAGACTATCAGTAATATTACCAAAGTAGTATTAGGAATCGGAATCAATCTCAAGTCTACTAACGAAATCCAAGATTTTGAAATAGCAAGTTTAGATGAAATAATAGAAATTAGTCATAGCAATTTCGATTCGAAATTACACTGTAACTTAGCATCACTGCTAGAGCATGGAGAAAATTTACCGCCTATCGACTTTGAGGCGATTAGGCGTGAAGTATTACAATACATGATCCGATATGGCAATCCAATCTATGGGGGAATAACATATGACTCATTCAGTTTGAATGAGCGAGGAGAACTTCTCCTTGGAAACAACACTGTAGATGATGGTGAAGATATAGAGTGGGTTTAGTCTTCCAATAATGCTTCCACAGGTTCGTGTTCTTTTTCTTTGCCAACTTTCTTTGCAATTCCAAAACCAAGAATCAAAATTCCTACTGGATACAAGCCATAGTCAACTATTATGCCTCTACTTATTGAATATTCAATGGAAGATTCTTCGAGCGCTAGTAGTTGGAAATTATGCACTCCAGAAGATTCAGCTGTGTAACTCCAGTCACCCTCCACGTTACTACCAAATGAAGAACTGCCATCGGGTAAAATAACAGTTGGCCTGACCTCTCCATCTAATACCTCCAGCGTGAATTCATCACCTTCAGATAAGTCATATTTTACTTCAAAAGTTTCGCATTCATCATCCTCACAGTAAACAGTGGTGGGAGTAGACCAAGCTTGTACGACTAACAATGTGAGCAGAATAGTTGACCCGATGAGAATCATTACGTCCTCACTCTTAACAGGCGGCGCCGCTCCTCCTGCTCCCATAATATGAGCGGAGGTGATTTAGCACTTCAACGCTTTCTTGGCTTGCGAGAAAAATTCATTCTATCTCTGACAAGTCTTATTTTACCGCTTGAAGTTTCGGTAACTACTCTTCCTTCTGAAAGTAACTCTCTTACCGAATCATAATCTTCAAGACGAGACATTAAGATGCATTTTCCGTCTTCAAAGTCATATAATTTCACAGGCATTTTTGAAAGAAAATTTTCTAATTCACTTCTAGAATTAAAACCGCTAGAGATACAACCAATCCAACGACGCTTGCCCCGTAGTGCTTTCGTCAATTTCTTGGCCATATACTGCCCTCAAGGGCATTTGTCTTAACATAATGCCATCACTCGCCGGGTTGAGGCGGGAGAATGAGTGAGGAAACTTCAGAGGAATTGGCGCCTATCGGGATTTTACAATTAATTGGAAATATGCTGTCCCCAAGGACCCTTCCTCACATAATCATGATCGCAGTAATTTCATCTATCCTATTAGTGATGGTAGGTGCGAATGAACAGTTTGTTGCAATGTCATTTATTTCAATGGCAATTTCTTACGTAATCGTTGCGATTCTATCAAACATCCCTACCATTCAAAAAATTACCAAACTGCCTGAAGAAAAAAACAATACGAATCTAATTTTAAGATTTATTTTCAGTTTTAGGATTACGTTTACTCCGATCTTGCTTGCAGTTGTGATTCTTGGATGCCTTTGGTCGCTTACAGGAGGAAATGAAAATGGTTGGATTTCTCCAGTTCTTGCATCCCTATTCATAGTCTGGTCAATAGCACAAGCAGCATCATTTCGAGCAGGAATTGTGGAATGGCTCGCCAACGGCCTTGGTGACGCAAAGTTGCATACATACAAAGAAAAAATCTCAACGGTATCACAAGTTGTTGTTGTACAATCGTTTGCGATAATTGTAATATGGGTCGGACAAGTAATTAGCGAAGCTGAGCAGATGAGTTTCCAAGATGCAATTCTTGGCGGATTTTTGTTCGTTCTTGCGAGCGTAGCATTGCAAGGTCTTACCTTGTGGCTAACAAGAGATGAAAGAGAAACATCTGGAAGTGAGAAAGGTATGGCTGACTTCTCTTTCAAGTGGATGATAATCGCACAAATCTTCATCACATGGCATGCATTTTCAATATACAGAAGAGTATGGATGGACCCTTCGGATACTTCAACTATTATCGAAGAAGGACTCCTGATGGCTCTCACTGTGATTTTCGCAGTATGGTCACTTACCACTTACACTGTTAGAGATGGAAAGAGACTTGTCTCTGAAAATGCAGCACTCCCATTGGCGATAGCATTCGGTTATGCTTATGCAGGATCGGTTACAATGTTGACTGGTACATTTGACAATTTGAAAGAAGTTATGATTTTTGGTCACGTCCTCTCAATGTTTGCAATGGTGCTTCTAATGAGGCCAACTTTAAGGGTCAGTCGAATAAGTTCTGAAATGTTCACTGTTGCTAAAAATGTAGATATTTCAAAATCAGAGAACGATGATTCTGAAGAAGAAAACAAGACAGAAGATAGCGAAGATACAGAAGATAATGATTCTTCCAAAGACGAGGAATGGCAGGAAGATGGAGAGATAGATTGGGAAAAAGGCGTTGATATCTCTGAAGGAACCAATTGGGATGAAGACAATTCCGATGTGGAAATTGCTGAATCAGACTAAACTTAAATTGGATTTCTCCTCAAG
>CAXGTB010000033.1:0-11430 GCA_964012565.1 uncultured euryarchaeote
CCGGATCTGCTTCGGTTGACTTCATCGAAGGTACAATTGACACTACTACTGCTGAAGTAACAGGTACTGGTATCTTGAACAGAATGCGACATGTAGATGTCACAGTTACTGCTGATACCAATGTAATTGCAGGAACAAAAGTCGTACTGAAGAATGCCGATGGAGAACCTACTGGTTCTGCAACAACTGATTCAAACGGTATTGCTTCTGACATGACCTTCACAACTGAGACTGTAGACAAATCCGGATTATCGGTTTTGAGCCTAGCGGGTTACCAAGCAGTAACTGTAGCTAAGGTTGGAAGTTATTATTGGAACAGCGCTTCAGATAACGCTGCTGATTTCCGATATGCATTTGACAACCTAAGTTTGACTGATGCACCTGGTAACAGCCACAGTCTAGCATTGGTTGAGCAAGTTGACGTACGCCTTTGTTACGGATTCGCTCTAAGCAGCTATCCTTCGATGGTACCTTGTCCTGGACAGCCAACATCGTCTGCAAGGAATTACAATTCTGGATTAACACAAGTTGGATATTACAGAGGTATGCCTACTAACTTGCAAGATAAGGTTGTAATGATTGACTTCGGTCTAGCATACCTAGCAGGTGGTCAAGATTACAACTTTAATGGAAGTACTGTCTTGGTTACAGGATCATACCCACCCGATGATTCAACAAGAATCCAAGGTTTGTCTCCTTACGAAACGACCCTTCATGCACACAACTCCGAGTGGATTTCACTAGCAATGGATGGCGATGAGCCACAAGGTTTCCAACTTGGATACGAAGGACGAAACTGGCTTGTACCTAACATCGAGAATTCAACCCTATCGGGTGTAGCTTCGATTGCAACCAACTACGGTATCAAGTATTCATGGAGCTCTTACTATAACTGGGAAGCTGACTTCTTCAATGTAAGAAACAGCACAATTAGCCACTTTAGAGGGAACAGCCTGCAAGGAGCATCTACTCGTGTTGACGAGTGTATGAACTCAGGTGTAGCTAACACTACGATTATCGACAACATCGTGAAGGGATGTGGAACTGGTATCCAGTTTACAAGAACTGCTTACTCTTACTACCACACCCAAGCACAATGGGGTGCTGATGGAGCAATTGTCCATGGAAACGATTTCATTGACACGGAGTTCCTAGACATTTGGTTCTACTTCGCCTACGCCGATGACGTGGTAGTCACTGAGAACACATTTAGTGGTACTACAAGTCCACTTTACAACGTGTATACTCAGAGTGCTTACACCACTAACATCACAATTAATGATAACACCTTCAACAACAATGGAGATGAACCGATCTACCTACGTGGTGCACAAGGTTGGACTATCAACGGTAACACAATCTATGGAGATGGAGATTCATCTCACCCAGGTATACGTGTTTACCGAGGATTCGGAACTATTGACGGTAACACATTAGTTGATGCTGATGGTGGTATTGTAGTCGATGGAGTAACTTTCAACTACGAAGCTAATGTTACTAACAACGACATTTCGACCTCTGCAGGACGAACAGCACCTTCTGCTGTTGGTATCTGGGTAGAGGACTGTGGTACATCACCAGTTAACACCGGTGGTAACTCAGTTACGGTAATGGAGAATGCACTAGTAACAGACGGCTGTGACGTGACAGACACCTCGTCCACTCTAACCGCTCTTGGCGGAAGTGGAGGAGTTGTTTACTCAGTCCAAGCTCTGGCTTCCACATTCACACCATCCACATTGACAATCAATGTAGGTGACACTGTAAGGTGGAGACAAGTTGAATACGATGCTAGCGGTAACAACCACGATGTAACATCTAATGATACAACATGGGGAACCGGTTCAGGATGGAACCTTGGATCTACATTCACCAAGACCTTCACGGCTGTTGGAACATACGATTACCACTGTTCAATCCATCCATCAACAATGTTTGGTACAATCACAGTAGTCAACGGAACTGGTGTCGGATTCACCTCAACAGGTGTTAACGTCGCTGGCCCAACCGATGAAATTACTCTGAGTGGAACATCTGTATCTGGATTCTCTACCGCTGTTGAACAAAACGGTGGAGAACTAACACTATCCGGAAACGCTATCCTTTCTGGTGGCTCTTACGGTGTAGATGCTGAAGACACAGATGTCATCGTTAACGGTGCAACTCTAACTGCTGGCCCCACAGGATCAGCAATGTACGTTAGAGGCGCATCTACCTTCGATGCTACTGACATGAGCACATACGGTCTAACCGGATTAGACATCGATGCAGTGGACTTCCGCTGGAACGGTGGAGACTCTGGCGCAGTTACTGCACTACTAGCAGATGGCGGCGCAGAAGGATCCGTTGAAAACGTAACCTGGTCTGATGTAACTACTCAGATTGACGCTGGTGCATATGTAACAGTAACATCTGTTGGAAACACAGTTGATGCTAGCAAGTTAATCCTAGATTCAACTGCAGTTATCCACGAAGGTAACCTACTAGACTTGAACATCACTCACAAGACTGGAGATGCTTCCGACGTTGGACTTCTAATCAAGTCCACTGACGGTGCTCAAGCAGCATACGTATCTCCTGCTTACCGTACATCATTCGTGAATGTTGACGGTGACATGGAAGAGTGGTTTGGTAATGTAAAGAACCCATCTGACGATGCTATGCCTGGTGTAATGTCAAGCAACGGCACAGGCGAAGATTTCCTTGCAACATGGGACGCTAACAACCTACACCTTGCGCTAACTGGCGTTGATATGGGATCTGCTGACTTGCAAATCTACATCGACTCAAGCACTGGTGGAGACGCAACTGGACAAAGCTGGTATGTATCTCACTCACTGCCATTCGCAGCAGACTATGTCTTCTGGGCAGAAGATGGAAACACAGGTAACTCCGGTTTGAAGGTCAATGGATTCTCGGGATGGTCTGATGTCACCTGTAACAACCTACAGTCTTTCATCGGATATTCTGGAGATACTGATACTGAAATCTCAATTCCTTGGGATTGTATCGGACAACCAGCAAGCAACGTTAGAATGATTGTAATCGTTCAGGATGAATCAACAGGAGCTGTAAACGCAGTCCACCCAACTCAGAACATTGCTTCTGGAGCAGTTGGACAAACTTTCAGCGAAGAGTTGACTCTTCTAATGGGACACGGCGATCTTGCCACAGGTCTAGATATCAGCAACCATCTGCTAATTTACCGCAGTTATGTTGGTTCGAACACACCTACAGACGCTAAGCAGTACGATATATCTGCTAAGGTAGAAGCACCTTGTGCAGAAGATTGGGACACTGTGAACGATGTTGATATGAGCACAAACCGCGCTCTTGCAATGAACATCGAGCGTGCATGTCCAGTAATCCAGAACTTGGTTGACATAACTGTTAACGAAGACAGCGGACTTTACACACTACAACTGCTGGACAAGGCAGATGATGTACAAGATGTAGAGAGTACTCTAACTTGGACTGTAGCTGATGATACAGATCCATCTCAGAGTCCTAGTATGCTACTTGCAAGTGGATTAGTTGACCAAACAATGTCAATCACTCCTGACCACGACCAGTTCGGAACCTACACGTTCCACTTCGGAGTCGAGGACAGCCACGGATTGACAGACAGTGAGACAATCGTCTTCACAGTAGTTAACGTCAACGACGCTCCAATCATCTGTAACTCAGAGCGCGCAGACTGTATGCCAGTCTTCGCAGACGATGGTGACAACAACTTGAACGTCCTCGATGAAGGATTCGGAAGTGTCAGCAAGGTCCTAGGATCTGCTGCTAACGCAACTGGTTCCTATGTAATCGATATGGCAAGCAATGACATGGCTAACGAGCAACCTCAGCAATACACATGGGGTGCTACAATCAAGTCCGAAGAAGTCACTGTAGAACCATACTGGGTACAGAAGAAGTTCAGCAGTGTTTCAGCCCTATTCGCTGAAGCAGGTGCAGCAGTTACCGCTAACGGTGGATTCCAGGACATTGCAATGACTGGTGACCCATTAGCATGGGCAGCAGCTAATGCTAACGGTTCGTACACACTACCTACTCTGAATGATGTAGCATTGTTGACTTACCTATTAGCTCAGAACGGTTGTGGCTCTGTCTGGTACCAAGAATACATGGATTCCAGCGGAAACAAGGTCACAGCAGTTCGCTCTGACGATGGTTGTGACAGTACAATCGATGCTAACGCAGTTGTATACAACTCGATGAACTACACAGACTTCTGGAGTGTTGCTTACGGTGTTGATGTCACCACATTCGATGACGAATGGGATGAACTCTTCCCTAACGGTTACTCGACAACTGGTGGATATGATCCATGTCCAGCATTCTCTGTGGCCGTCGTGAACAATGAGTTGATCATCACTGAAAACCAAGCAAACGAACTTGGTGGCGAATGTACAATCGTTCTAACACTGAACGATGACGGTGGATACTGTCAGAACACCTACCTAGGACGCACTACTGATACTAAGGCAGCTTGTGTTTCCTACACATGGTTGGTTGACTACCCAGTAGACCACCCAGTATTCGGACCAATCGTCGTTACTGGATGTGCTAACATCTTCTTAGGACTTGCTTCCTTCATACCAGAGTATCTAGCTCCAGGAGTACCTTCTGGAATGACAGAGGAAATCTGTCTAGCATACGGATGGGTTGGAGAGAACACTGATGCAACACCTATGGAAGTCGACTTCGCAGTCACTCCAGTGAATGATGCACCTGAAGTTCTAGATTGGAACCGCCAAACTGGTGTAGTAATCTCTGACGGAAATGGAGAAGTTCCAAACTTCCCATGGAAGGTCACACTGACTGAGGACGATGAGAGCGTAACCAACCTAACCTACGATCTGTCTGCAATGAAGCATGACAATGACCACGAAGATGCAGATCTTGCTTGGACCATTGTCAAGTCTGACACCTGTGATTATGAGAACTACTTCTCTGCTACAATCAACGGTGATGACATTGTCTTCGACCTGATTAAGGACGCTACAACAAACGCTCCTGAGTGGGAACGTGACTACCTAAACAACGGTGGTATACACCAGAAGAA
The DNA here is from genome assembly GCA_964012565.1 of uncultured euryarchaeote. GTDB lineage: Archaea > Thermoplasmatota > Poseidoniia > Poseidoniales > Poseidoniaceae > MGIIa-K1. The sequence goes on from CAXGTB010000033.1 coordinate 5,075, forward strand.
CCCAATTTCGGGTGAATTCTGTCCGATCACTCTTGAGCTACGTGACACAGCAACTGCGCCAAGTTACATACCAAACTACGTTAACGACTACGGAGCTAACGATACAAGCACTGGAAACTACCAACCTGGTGAAGACAGTGTAACATTGTACATCCGTGTTGACAACGTTGCTGAGAATGTACCTGACTACTACCTAGATGGTGTGTCTGGCTTTGACTTCAACGAAGTTACCAACATCATGCCTAAGACAATGGTTCCAACAACTGTAACCATCGGTCACGGTGGAGATGAAGGACCATACAACTACGCACACATGCTAGAAGTCACCTTCTACAGCAATGGTTACGAAAGTGAAGATCAGACCGTTGACGGATATGTCAACCTAGGTACACAATACGTTATGCCACCTGCATATGGTGACACAATGGATGTGCACGACATGGTTTACATTACTTCAACAACCACAAAGGTATGGGTTGAAGTTGATGTCCTAACATGTGTTGATGAGACTTGTGACCTAAGTGCGTCAGCAGACGAGAGATACTTCGGCTACGACTTCCCACAGGCCCACGCTTGTATCCAAAGCGATGGCACACAAGGTGCAGCATGGAGCTGTCCTGGTGAAGTCGGAAGTTCCACTGTAGACGAAGATGGTAACCCATCTGCAGTCACTCTAGAGAACAAGCGCCGACCAATGTTGGAAGACCAAGACTGGTGTAACAACTTGATGACCACTATGGGTAACGGATCTGATTGTGCTCAACCAAGAACATTTGGTAAGACTACAATCGGTACAGATCAACCAATCCCAACCGTTGTACGCTTGATTGGAACAGCAGATGTCCCATCATTCGCACCATCACTGATTGCTATCAGCGCAGCTGGATTATTCGTCAGCGCATTGGTTCTACAGAGCCGCCGCGAGGAAGAAGAAGAAGCACTTGAAGAGATGACTCTTGAAGATGATGAGCAAGCAGTGAGCCCAGTTATCGCTACCATCCTAATGGTGGCAATCACAGTGGTTCTATCTGGTGTGATATATGTCTGGGCATCTAGTTTGGCCGATACAGAAGCAAAGGGTGTTCCAAGAATGTCCTTCACTTTGGATTCGTCCGATGCAGCGAATGGTGTAGATTCATTCTACCGTATCACTATAACTGGAAGTCAAGTTGAATTAGCAACTCAAGCAATTCAGGTTACTTTCGAGTACAAAGACCCATCCACTGGTGAAACGATCAAGAACAGCTACAACCTTGCTGACCCAACTGTCTACGGATTCTACCCTGGTAACTCCGATAGCATGGTAACCTTCGGTGATACCGTAGGAAGCGAAGGTGGCGACATCAAGTCAAGTCTAGATACTGGTGACACAATTTACATCCGTTCAACGGATGCTAATGGTGAATTGCTAGAAGACTTGTACATCGATATCAGCTACGTTCCAAGCAGCGGCCAAGGCACCGTCCTAAGAACTTGGACTGACCTTTGATATGGTTGAGTTGAGCACATCTCATCCTCCTTTCGAGGAGGATGAGGTGTCTCTCTAGTGTAGATAATACCCATCTTCTACGGAAGATGGGGGATGCCCCACAAAGGAGTGTGGCCCTAGGACTTTTGTTCTGGGGCCACGCCCTCTGTAACCTTCTTTCTTCTTTTATTTTCAACAAGTCCAATAGCGAAAGCCCCGAGGGGCCATTGGGGAGCGAGTTGGAAAAGCCACTATGTGTAGCATTTGACTGTGACGGAGTACTAGCGGATTCTATTTCCTCATGGAAAACAATCCACGATCATTTCGGTACAGATTCGAAGGACTTGCTTCAGAAATTCATGGCAGGTCAACTAACAGATAGCGAATTCATGGCAGCAGATATTGCACTATGGAAAGCCAAATCTCCAAAGATTCATCGTGACGATATATTCCGTGCCTACTCTGGATGTAAATTGATGAAAGGGGCCAAAGAATTAGTTGCTGATCTGAAAGCAGCAGGGGTTCATGTTGCAATAGTTTCTGCTGGTGTTGATTTGTATGTCCAGTCTATTGCGGCTTTAGTTAAAGCTGATGATTGGATTGCTAACGGTTTCGAATTTGACGAAGAGGGCTGGCTAATGGATGAAGGAATTGTTAGAGTTCCTTCCATGCAAAAATATACTTCAATCAAGAGACTGTTGGAAATTTTAGATTGCCCTCCAGATAGAATGGTAGCGATTGGTGATTCAAGTATGGATTTGTCAATGAGAGTTGAAGATTCCACATTTATTGGCTTCAACCCCCAGAGAGAAGCGGCAAAAGAGGCCTTTTCTAAAGCAGGAGTGATTGTTGTCAATTCGAAAGACTGTAATGATTTGCGACCATATTTAGGTTTGTAGAATTTGAAACAAATTCGAGTAATTGTTAGATCAATCAAATTAATTTTGAATAGTCTTTATTTTTCTCAGAACAAGTTGCTGAGTCTTCTCAAAGGCTACGCTGAGTATGCCAATAAGTAAGGTGGGCCCGGTGGGAATCGAACCCACGATCAACTCGGTGTAAGCGAGGTGTCATAACCGCTAGACCACGGGCCCAGCCCGCCCTAGTGCCACTTCCTTTTGAATGATACCCCTGTACATTCAAGAAGGATAGACGCCAGCGTTATCACAATGGATGAGGAAGTCCAAGCCCTTGCGGCCCGATTGGTACGCCGTATAAAGGAAGTAAAAGCAACAATCACTATTGCAGAATCATGCACAGGCGGATTGTTAGCAAGCACATTAACCGATATAGCGGGTGCTAGTGAATACTTTGGACAAAGCTGGGTCTGTTACTCATATGAATCGAAAATTAATGAGTTAAATGTTCAGCAGGACTTATTGGAATCAAAAGGTGCAGTAAATGCTCAAGTTGCAATTCAGATGGCTGAAGGAGCACGAGAAAGATCAGGTGCAGATATAGCAATCTCAATTACTGGTATTGCAGGACCAGTTGCTCCAAATTCAAAAAAACCAGTGGGCTTGGTTTACGTTGGAATAGCATCCGCACATTGGGCTAATGCGGAATCAGTTCAGATGGGTGGTACCAGATTTGAGAACAAGGTTTCATTCGTTCATTTCGCTCTTAAAACCGCGATTGATTGTTGGGATAAAGCCAAAGTCAGGCAAAAAGATGCAATCGCAGAGAAAGAAAAAGCTGCAGCAGTAGCGGCAGTTGAAATGGCCAAATCGGAAGCAGAAAAAGCGAGAAAGGCAGCCGAAGCTGCAGCAACTGCACCTTGGCAAGATGAATCATGGCAAGACCCAGGTAAGTCAATTGGTGATGATACAGACGTAGAATGGAAAAATGAATGATCCTTTTTTTGGTGAAATCTTTCCGAACACCTCAAGAACATCCGATTCCGTCTTCACAATATGGCAGTCGGTTGGGGCGAGATTTTCCAGCAGCTTATGGCTGCAGGATTGATTGTCTCACGTGGGGTAAAAGAAAAACTAGAAACTCACCCAGACCCTATTGGTTTGATTTCTGAACTGAAATCTAAAGGAGTCAAAGGACGCCTAACCCCTGAAATGATACCTTCTAATCCTGGGAGAGTTATTGCTCCAATAGCAGAACCAACCCCAGAACTAATCAATATGCGAAATAACATGCCTGATTGGAAAAGAGAAGATTTCCCAATGGAAGCAATGGATGCAATGATTGACATCCAAGTCCACTATGACATTACAGGTAACAGTACTACTGAAGGAAAAATGGGAGACATCAATGATGCTTTCACAGATCGTCTTGAAAGGTTGAGGAAACTGATTATTGCAAATTCAAATTTACCTCGCAGACCAATGGAAATTGCTAGATTGCATGCAGAAAAAAGCAGATTCCAAGGTAGAGAAAACATTGCAGTAGCAATTGGCCTAGTAAACGGGCCGAGGCATACAAAGAATGGACACTTGATGTTCTCTATTGAAGATGCTAGTGGAGATATGAATTGTATACTTATGAATCGAACAGGCGAAGATCGAGTTATTGAGCATGCACAAATAGTCGAGTCCGGATTAATGCCTGATGACGTAGTTGGCGTTTCTGGAACATTTTCCCAGAATGGTGATATGTTCTATGTTGATGATTTACATTTCCCGATGCAGAATAGTCATGACAAAACTTTCGCAGAACAAGGGGTTTCTGTGGCCTTCCTTTCAGATATTCACGTTGGTAGCAAGACCTTCCTTGAGGCTCAGTGGCACAAGATGATTCAGTGGTTCAATACAGACCCACTTGCTCGAACAATCAAATATCTTGTTTTGTCAGGAGATTGTGTTGATGGTGTTGGAATTTATCCTGGTCAGGATAAGGAATTATCTATCAAAGATTTATACGGCCAATATTCTAGATTTGCAGAATTACTTGAATTGCTACCAGAGTGGGTTGAATGCATTATGTTACCAGGTAACCACGACGCTGTTAGGCCAGCTGAGCCACAACCAACTCTTGAACCAGATATCCAACAAGATTTCAACACTACCAAATTTGTTGGTAATCCTTGCGATTTTAGTCTAGATGGTGTTAGGGTTCTTTCCTATCACGGTAAGTCGATCGACGATTTCGTAGCGGGACTTAGAACTGTCACATACAAAGATCCAGTAGAAGCTATGAGGCAGATGCTGCGAAGAAGACACCTTGCTCCCCAATGGGGTGGAAAAACTCCACTTTCACCCGAGCCAGAAGATGGGTTAGTAATCAGAGAAGTACCAGATATTTTCGTAACCGGTCACGTTCACGGTCATGCTTGCCTTGATTTCAGAGGGACTACTTTGGTCTGTTCTTCAACTTGGCAAGACCAAACATCGTATCAGAGAATGTTAGGTTTCCAGCCAAAGCCATGTATGCTTACCGTGGTAAACCTAGGTACTCACAAATCGATATCGATTCCATTTGCTTGATTACCACAGATGGTCTTCAAGTTCACCATCTGTTACGACTTTTGTGATACCAGTAATCCCACTGCCATCATCAACTAACAAAAGGTGTATTGCTCTGTTATGAATCCCTGATTGGAATTTTTCGCCACGGTGGTCAATTCCAATTAATGTTCCATCCAACTCTGCAAACATCCATGCAGAGGTTGCCTTAGCGAGATCTTCTCTTCTGATGAGTAGCCAACGCAATCCCTTCATTTCTTGGCGTAATTCGCCTTCAACTTCATGGAACCATCTACTGTACATATTCACACCTTGAATCTGAGTAATGCTACAGCGCCACCCAAGCCAACCAATTGTTCTCCAGCATCATGGTCAGTCGAGCATTGCACTAGTGTGGCAGCAATTTCATCAAGTCCAGAAACTACAGATTCCCATTTTTCTTCACGTACTAAATCTGCAGTTATCATTAGAGTCTCTATCGCTCCTTCTTCCAATGCTTTTCGAATCATTTTTTCCCCATATGCAACAGCACCATCGGTTGAGATTCTAGTCCAAGCCTCTTCAAGTAATGCGGTCTCTTTGACAACAGCATGTTCAGCAAGAATGTCACCTGCAAGACCTTCGGTTATTACTTCGTTTGCAGCCCCTCTTCCACCCATGCTTGTCGCAACTAATTTTTTTGGACCATCGATAAGAGGTGCTAATCTTTCTCGTGCATGACCAGGCCCACAGATTACTATTGGTGTGCCTTCTGGAATTGAAGCGTTTGCCTCTCTTGAGATTTTTTCGAAGAAAGATTTCGACACACCTTCGCTTAATTTTCCTCCAGTATATTTTCCTCCTCCACGCATTGTCCAAGTCGAGACTTCTCTAATTCCTCTTCCAGTTATCTGGTAAAGAATCGCTTCATCAGATTCTACTACAATTATGACTACCTTGGCCTTTCCACTGTTAGAACAAGCTTGAGAAATAAGGTCGTGATCGACTTTTGGAAATTCTTTCAAAGAAGTTAATTCGATTTCATCTCTTACTTCGACAACATGTGTATGGTGGCTTCCAATATCAAAATGGGCTTCTTCAATTATCCCATGAACTCTCAAATTATCAGAAAATGTATGAAACTCGTTGGACTCAATTGCTAATTTAATCCACATTTTCTTTCTTTCAGCGGCTTTTGCTCTACCGCCTTCTTGTCCTGCAGTAGTCTGATCACGCCTCTCACCAAGCATGCCAATGCTGCGACCTTTGACACAAAGACGAGCTACTGTCCATAGGTCATCTTCACAATCGATTCGGATGCGATACAATCCGAACTCGCGTTTGACTACTTGCATTAGTTCACCCGAATACGCCGAGCAAATTACCATTTTCGTCCATATCCATGTCCGATGCAGCCGGTCTCTTAGGTAGGCCTGGCATGGTCATGATTTCTCCCAACACCGCTACAACGAAACCTGCTCCAGCATTAAGTC
>CAXGTB010000034.1:0-11166 GCA_964012565.1 uncultured euryarchaeote
TCCTCAAATTTATCCCATGCAGCAGAATTCCATTTTGGCCTACATATTTCATCGAACACTTCCTTATTTGGAGCGTCTACAGAAACATAAAGTTGAGTTGGAAGTGTGTCTAATTTTTCTATTACTTTTGGTAATGTACCATTGGTGACTAGCATTGTAGTCATTCCGTGTGAGTGACATAACTCCATATATTCCGAAAGCCGATTGTACAACGTAGGTTCACCGTTTAGTGAAATTGCAACATGCTTAGGATTCTGAGCATCCAAGAATTTTTCTTTTGGTACCTTTGGATTACCGCCAAATCCTGACAAAAGTCTTCGTTGCGCTTTTACAGAATCATATAACATCTCAAGAGGGTCTTGATCTGATAATTCTAAACTATCCATGTGTGGTTCTCTCCAACAGTATGAACAGGCTAAGTTACATTGGTCAACGACCGGCGACATTTGCATGCAGTTATGGCTTGCAACACCATAGAAACGGCCCTTGTAACATTGGCGATCTCTTAGCAAAGATTCCTTTGTCCAATGGCAGATTTTTACTCCACCATGGTCACCAACAATATGGTAACGTTGCTTCTGCAACTTCGCCTTTAGAAGCGGGTCCATCAACTAGCGGACAGGTATTGGTGATTTCAAACCCACGCTTATGAGGAATGAGTGCTTGGGGTTGCACATGCAGGAGACTGAGGAGTCTTGGGTTCCTCATTTACTAGGCTTTATTTTGCCTATTGTTACTATCCTTGGAATATACCAAGGCGGCTGGTGGGCCTTCTCCGGTTTTGTGTATGCACTAGGATTGTGTCCAATTATTGATTTCCTGGCGCCTGAAAGAGCCCCGTTGCGTTCTCAGATCAATAATCGACCTTGGGACGCTTTACTTTACTTACACGGCTTGTTTTTTTGCGCTTCGATTGGAATTTTGTTGTGGCGTGCAAACCTAGATGGCTTCAGCTTGTCCGTAATTCTAGGAGGCCTTTCGGTAGGTATTGTTGGAGGGATTTCAGGGATCATCAATGCGCATGAATCCGGTCATAGGAAAAAGGGTTCAATGATATGGAGAATTGCAAGAGTAAATCTATTTCTCGTGCTTTATTCACATTTCACTACCGAACACAATCACGGACATCACAGAAATTATGCTACAGAACTAGACCCTGCCTCATCACCTGCAGGACGGGGGCTTTGGACGCAGATTGCTATGACAATTCCTCGTCAATACAAATCTGCTTGGAAAACTCACAGTAACAAAGGGAAGACTGGGTTCAAGAATCCAATTCTACATGGAACACTTTTGCAGATAGTATTCTTATCAATTCTAGCATATTATTCTCTGCCTATGTTGTATGCGTTCTTGATACAAGCAGGGTTGGCAATAATATTGTTAGAGTATGTCAATTATATGCAGCACTATGGTCTAAGAAGAGAAGTCGGTGAAAGACATACGGAGATGCATTCATGGGAGCATAGAGGGGTCTGGTCCCGATGGACTTTGCTAGAGTTACCTCTACATCCAGCACACCATCTCAAGGCAAGTACTCCGATGTGGGATCTGAAAGCCTACGAAAAATCCCCCCAATTGCCAAGCGGATACTACGTTTGTTTCTGGCTGGCAATAATTCCTCCATTGTGGAAGCGAGTTATGAGCAAGAAGCTAGAACAACTACCATAGTGCACGTTTTTCGTGGATAACTCCAAGTATCTTCTAGGTTACTTAGTTTAAACATAACACCCAAAACGACTTATAGCGCCGGTTCCAAAAGTAAAGTGAGGGAGAAGAAATGGATCGGGAACTCGAAACTTGGATTGACGGCGTTATGGAAAAACAACAATACCGCAACGGTATTTTCTCTAGTAGTGGAGTTATTCACTGGCTTAGGAAGATGACATTTGGCAGTAAATGACTTCATTTATTTGGATATAATATAACCTGCAAAGTTCTCAAATCAAACAGGACTTGATATATCAGGACTCGATGATGCTGCTCGTTAATGGGTGCCATCATGTTAACTATTACCGGTTTGACAAAGTCGTTTGGTTCTGGATCAAATAAACTTCAGGTGCTCAAAGGCATCGAAATGGAGATTGAAAAAGGAGAGATGGTCGCCTTAATGGGCCCATCAGGTTGTGGTAAATCCACACTTCTAAACATCATTGGAGGATTATTGGCTGGTGATGGTGGAAAAATTTCCCTTAAGGGAAGGGAATACGGACTGAAAGGACCTTCTAGTGTTGTTGATGTTAGGCGTGAGTTAGTAGGATGGATCTTCCAAGACTTCCACTTATTGGATAATCTGAGCGCAGTTGACAATGTAGCAATGGCTCTAGAATTATCAGGAATGGCAGCTTCAGATGCCGAAAAAGCAGCAATCAGTTCTCTCGAAAAAGTAGGTCTAGGAGACAGAATGCATCATATTCCTGACCAATTGTCTGGAGGTCAGCAGCAAAGGGTTGCGATTGCAAGAGCAATCGCTGGTAACAGGCCTATTCTTCTTGCCGATGAACCTACAGGTAATTTGGACATTGCCAGTGGCAAAGAAGTTCTCGCACTTTTCAAGGAACTTTGCCATGATGAAGAAAACCCGATATCGATACTAATGGTGACTCACGACCCTGACCTTGCCTCAAATGCAGATAGGATGTTGTTGTTGAAAGACGGAAAAACAGAAGCCTCTGATATCCGTTCGGCATGGGGTCTAGATGATGATGACGGTGGTGAAGAAGAATGAGTGGAATAGACATCGATTTATCAGATTCAGATTTTAGCGCAAATCGCTCGAGACTTGGAAGAATCAAACACAAAGTGATGGAATTGCCAAGTAAACTCCGTCTTGCCGCTCAAGGAGCATGGCGTGGTAAGGAAAGAGGACTAGCTGTGATCACAGGAGTATTCCTTTCTTCTCTTGTAATTACAACAGTTCTTGCATATGGTGTGGGATTGTCTCAACTATTCTTTGAGGAATCACTGAAGTCTGAACCGTTTGATGCAAAAATCGAGTATGCTCGTGAGCCTGTTGAAAATGCATCAGGCTGGTCGAATAATACAACTGTAATGAAAAGTGTTTGTGATGAATTATTAGAGGACTTTTCTGAATTCAATGACTGTACTTTGGTCCTTGGTCGCCAAGGAATACATAGCGGCGGCTTTTTCAATCGTGAATTTGTTGTAGCACAGCCTTTAGAAATGCGAGAAATTTCAGCAACTTCTAACCCTTATTGGTCTAATGTAACATTCACGTATCCCGAAGCGGATGCTAATGGTCCACCGATTTCAAACATGCGTGCAATTCGTTTCCTTGGCCCAGGGGCCTTTGACGGTGAGTTAGCTGATAGATTGGGTGAAAACATTATTCCTGGTCTTGGAGAATGGCCAAGTCCTGAAAATATGAACTATTCCCGTGGAATAATTTTACCATCTACGATTGCAAGTCAAGCTCAGGCAAATGTCGGAGATAAACTAGATTCGCTAACATTTGCCTATGTTGTTGATGAATCAACTTTGGTTGAAGGGTCGATTACGGATGAGAATTGTAAGGGAGAAATAACTCCTGAGAACAATGAAATGATTTATTGTAGAATGTGGATGACTGTGGAAAATCTTACTGTTATGGGAATTTATGAACCGTGGGACTTTGGAAATCCAACTCTACCTTTCAATCCAATATTCACTACATGGGAAGTGCTCGATGAATCCCAGCGTGGAACTCTGATGTTCCACGATCACATGTATCTAGGGGTTACAATAGACAGAACTCAACTCCCCACAACTTCAACTGACGATGCTGAAGAATGGTTAGAGGATTTAGGTACCAGAGTGCAAGCGCAGAATTACACAGACGAAGGAATAGACTTGTATTACACAGATATTGTTAGTGGAACAATCACATTCCTAAACATCTTCTTGGGTCTTATCCAGATATTCGATTACATAATTATGATTCCAATCGTTATCCTTTCAATTGCGGTGCTGATTTATGGTTTGGTACTGTCTCTTGAACAACGTAGAAGAGAAGTTAGTATACATCGGGTTATAGGTGCAGATGGGAAATCTTTGCAGGGCATGGTGCTGTTAGAATTGTTTGTTATGGCTTCTGTGGCATGGCTAATTGGCTACATTCTTGCATTGCTCGCAGTTCCAATCGTATTGTCAGCAGTAGGGTTTATGGAATTCAGAACCGGAGATTTCGATGTAAATCCTACTCTTGGAATTTGGTCAACTTTGTTTACAGCAGTAACAACTCTCGGTCTTGCAATTTTATTCGGAAGGAGCCGAGCTCGCGATTTCATCGAGTTAGAGATTGAAGAAGGTGTCAAGAAAACAACCAAGAAATCTGAACCGAAGCGCTGGTTACACTGGACTGCTTTCCTATTCGGAATGCTAGCTGTAGTAGATACTTGGCTAGAGATGAACGGTAGTGAGGATGGAATCGTATCGAATTTCTTCATAGAAGGTCTAATTGGAATTTTCGGACCATTTGCGCTGTGGATTGGAGGTGCTCTACTACTTGGTAGAATTGGTGCTAAAGGTCCGCAGATCATGCAAGTAATCTTTGGAAGAACACCCTTGCTGAAAGATGTCAAGAGAGGCCTCAAAGGCTCAGGTTCCGCAGAATCGGTAAACCGACTTGCAGTAATTATGCTTCTAACCCTTTCAATTGTCACACTAGCTGCAGTTCAAGGGTATACGGGTACACTGGTTGATGAGAAAACGGTTGATGCAACAGTTGGCTCTGATTTACAGATTCAGATGGAACAAAACGTCAACGAATCAGAAATGATCAGTATTATCAAAGAATATGCTGATTCGGATGTTACACCAATCGCAACAACTGTTCCACAATTAGCATTGAGCGATGAACTTGGAGGAGAGAATCTTCAGACTTATGTGCTTCTTGAAAATAGTAATGATGTATTGAAGTGGAGTGAACAAGCGCTTCCTGGAGATGATATTGATGATGCTTTAGATGCATATCAAAACGGAGGTTTCTCCGCAGGTCAGGACGCTGCTTATTCTCTTGACTTACCGGGCTCTGATAGGGGTGGAGATGAGAACAGATTGGATGATGAACTTCTCAGGAGGTCTGATGACAAGTCAGAAGTTTTAACATTGGTTTGGGAAAAACTAGAATTTAATTTCAGCGCTGGAGGTTCGGAGGAAACTGATCCTAATGCCTTGTTCTTTGCTTATACCGATTTGATGGAAGGGGACTGGTCTGGACTAACTTTGACAGAACAAGACATGAATGAGAGAAATTTGGGCAGAGTTGACGTATCCTATACGAATTTTTCTGGTTCAGATCTGTCAAATGTAAATTTGAGTGAATCAATTTTCTTTAACACCGATTTATCTGGTGCCGACTTAACCGGTGCGAATCTGGAAAATGCAATCATTGTTAACTTCCAAGGAGGATCGATAGAGAATGCAGACCTAACGGACGCTAATCTCAATGGATTATTTGGTCAAGTAGATTTGTCTTCTGCGGTTCTATCTAACACAACATGTCCAGATGGAACCAACAGCGATGATACTTCATGTGTAAATGGAGTATCGGCAACACCGCCCCCACTAGCAGCTCCTCTATTCTTAGCAGATACATCAGTACGATTGGAAATTACCAAATTCAGTACCGAATTGTATTACATGGGTGTACACGAATATTTCCCAGGTATTGATTCATCAGTAGCATCAGCAACCTTGATAATTGGAGAAGAGAAGTGGCGCTCCCTAGTAGGAGATGATGCAGCAGACAACTACACATCTACAACTTGGATAGTTAGAGTAGATGGAGTAGAAGGTGATGATTTGGAATCATTGGCCTCACAATTAGAGGCAGATTCTAGAGTGTCTGAGACTTTAGATTGGTCAAGTGCTCACAAAGAAGTAGAGCGTAATGGCGGCCTTATCTTCGGAACTCCTGGACTGTTATCCCTTCAATTTGTTGTTGCTAGTGTAGCCGCAGTTGCATCGAGTTTCGTATTCCTGTCCCTGGTATTGAATCAGAGACAGAAGGAACTTGCAGTATTACAGGCTATTGGAGCATCTCCTAACCAAATCATTAGGCTGGTATTATTCGAAATTTTATCGATTGTAATCGTATCTATGGCTCTTGGTGTTTTACTTGGGGTTGGATTAGCATTGTCATTCAACGGATTCTTCGATATATTCGGATTCATATTCCAAATATTTGGAGGCTCAAGCACGGTAATAGAACGGACCTTGGTGTATCCATGGACGCAAATAGTACTAGTTTCAATTGCCGTATTTGCTGCTGTTGTTGTTGCGCTTCTAGTTACAACTCGCAAGGCTTTGAAGTCTGACTTAGCCAGTGTATTGAAGGGGGAGTAAAGATGAGTGATACTATTTTACACGCTGATGGTCTTTACCACGTTTACGAGTCTAAAGCCGAAGATGGAAATGTAGTTGCCTTGAGGGGTCTTCATATCGATATGAAGGAAGGAGAAGCGATTGCTGTTGTTGGGCCTTCAGGATCGGGTAAATCGACTTTGATGAAGTGCCTTGGTGGTTTGATGAAACCAAGTGCAGGTTCAGTGAGCCTAGCCGGGAAAAACATGACACGTCTCACCGGGCAAGAATTGGTAGAGTTGCGTCAGAAAACAGTATCTTTCATTTTCCAAGAAGGAAATCTATTGCCAGATCTGAATGCTAGAGATAACGTTGCTCAACCGCTACGTCATCAAGGAGTATCTTCGAAAAAGGCATTGAAAATTGCAGATTCAATGTTGACCAGATTAGGTATGGGCCATCGTAACCGCGCACTTCCGGCAATGCTTAGTGGAGGTGAACAGCAACGTGTCGCAATTGCTCGTGCTCTAATCACACAGCCACGCTTAATCTTAGCTGATGAGCCAACAGGTGCCCTTGATCCTGTAACCAGTAGAGAGGTTTTGGCCCTGTTCAAAGACTTACACGAAAACGATGGAGTTTCATTCTTACTCGTTACACACTCGAAAGAAGTTGCAGCATTTGCAGATAGATCACTGGAACTCAGGGATGGTAGATTTGTTGCAGAACACGGGGAATCTGTAGATGTAGAGAACCTGACAAAGGATAGAGAGTTAATCATTGATGAAACTGGAACTGTGACTCTACCTCCTGATTTGTTAGTCAGACTTGGTGGCGCAGGAAGATACACTGTGGGTAACATCAACAGTGGCTACATCTCTCTTCAAGGGGAATCTGTAGAATCCATGGGCAAGATGGAATTAGCGTCACAATGTCCAGCATGTAAACACGATTATGGCGATAGTGATGACCAATTGTGCCCGGTATGTGGGGCGAGCAGACCGATGGTGGAGGCTTGATTATGAGTTTGTTCAAGATCTCCGGAATCTTAGAAACAATGTCTACAATTTCTCTTTTTTTTATTGCTATGCCAATGAAATATATCGGTGGAAATGAGATCCTAGTCAAGATAATTGGGCCGATTCATGGTTTTTTGTTCATACTGTACTGCGGACTAGTTTGGTGGGAGCAGCACAAGGGTAGGATGAGTTCAAGCCTTGCAATTAAAGGAATGCTAGCAGCAATACCTCCGGGCGGTCCGATTTGGTTCGATAGGAAATATCTGAATCAAAATCAGGATTCTGAATAACCATTCAGTATAGGCGGTAAAACAAACTAATAGTTGTGCCAAGGAGTAACATGGCCAATGTTTGGGTAGTCGATTCGAATTGTTTTATCCATGTTGGTTCAATGGCCCCTAGCGGCTTTCTATCCGACTTGAAAAAAATCTTGTCGGTAGAAGATTCGGCTCTATATGTAACTCCTGGTGTTCATGGCGAAATCAAAACGGTTAGATTTCAAAGGTGGCCAGGACAACCAAATTTGCTGGATGAGATTAGAGATTTGGTAATCACGGTTGCAATCGATGAGGCCGAAGTTAAGGCACTTGCCCAACAAATTGGTGAAAGAGCATCTCCTCAAGACGTAGATCTCTCGCTAATGATATTGGGATCTAAACTAGCCCATGAAGGGCACAAAGTGACACTAGTATCTGATGATTTCAAAATGACAACAACCGGTGAAAAGGTAAATCTCAATTTTGAAACTTGTCCGCCATCCACCTTTTTACAAAGACTCGCAGATTCTGGAAATTCTGGTCAAAGAACACGAATGCGTAGTTTATCTCGTAGGGTAAGAGCCGCAGAGATGCGATATGCGATTAGTAGAGCGGGTCAATACGATGTACAAGCAAAACTGACTTGGATGGTAGACTCGCTATTGTCAGCTAGAGTTTCATTGGTTGAAGAAAGCGAGGAAGTTACTGAGTTGGATGAAGGTAAATTGATTGCTGGACTAATACGATCAATTCGAGGAGAGCGAGTGAAGAAATCGACTATGAATAAATTAGGTTCATTACCAGAAATTTGTGCTCCCGTTGCGAAGTTGGATGAGCATCTATCATCAATGCTAACAGGAGGTAGTTCTGAGGATCTAAAACAAGCCTATGAGTCCTCAATAGATGTATTAAGTGATGTTCTCGAAGAAACAGGTTCAGGACTCGCTCCTCTGGGAGAAGAGTTGGCGGAATTGGCTCACCGAGCAATGTCTGGAAATTTGTATCGTATGGAATCCGCACTGGGAATGCTATCAAAGATGTCAGGTAATTTGAAACTCTCAAAATTACACCTCTCTAGAGCACTCTCAATCGCAACTCTTGTCGATGATGTAGGCGCAGAGATGCGAGCAATGCATCAACTTGGATTACTTGCTCTGGCTGCTAAAAATTGGAATCGAGCAGCGATTCTTTTCGAGGCAGCAGATAGGCAATCACAGACTATTGGAGCAAACAGATTAGGCCATCTAGTCTTGGCAGGTATCGCTAGACACATAGATGGTGATGATGAATTAGCGATGGCGCATACAAAATCAGCGACCTCAATCGTATCTTCTGATAAAGCTGAAGCAACTAACATTTTGACCAGTATTGGTAATTCGTTGTTGGCTATTGATTGCCCTGGCTTGGCGATTGAAGTTTTAGATGAAGCTATGGAGTGTGCAACAGAATCTAAACAAAACGAGAGTATGGATATGCTGGCAGAAATGCTTCTCTTGGCGAATACTGCAATGTCAAATAAAGAGCAAGTCCAATACGAAGGACTTAGACAACTGTTGGATAGATTAAATTCAATCTCAGGTGAAGCAACGAAGAAATTCGAATCACAAATTTCTGAAATCGATCAAAAGGCCGAACAACTTTCCAAACCTCTCGATCAAACATGGAATGAATGGCAACCAGCATCAAAACTTATTCCTGAAAATTCACACTTGACAATTGTTAGAATTGATGAAGATGATAGCGGCAGAGTTCTTCTCGTATCACATCATCCTGAAATCGGAGCGATTGGGCTATGGCTTCCTGAAGGTGGGGTTGAAACTGCCCCTGGAAGCACAATAGAAATTCATGGTTCAAGAATCAAGGTTGCTGCACCTACTGATTTACTCCGAGACATTCACAATATCCGTGGAATAATTGCGGTTGAAGACCCAGAAGCGATTTCCTTCATGGCAAAGACTGATGAAATAGTAAAGGAAGAGATGTAGACTGTTCTAATCAGTCATTACTTCACTCTGTTTGATTTGGAATGATGCTGGACATGTGTTTACTCCAAAAATTCTGTAGAATGGACACCACCCAAATACCGATGTGGTAACAGTCCATACTCCAAAGATTAGGAATACGATTTCCCAGGTCGAACTTGAGATGTAATCGAAGAGTACAACTCCCAAACCTGCTAATAATCGGAGAACCCGATCTATAATACCAATATTCATCAAAACCCAACCGTTTTGAAACTAGTTTAGTTTCATCCTTTATCAATAAATGTTCTAATCCTAGTCCAAATGCTATCAATTGATTCCGAACATTAGTATAAATATCAACTAGAGTAGGCTGCTTCATGAAATCTTACTTAATCGTTGGAGGAAGTAGTGATATTGCAATAATTACAGCAAAGAAACTCCTCAATGATGGTGCTGCTGTAACCTGTTTAGTGCGTGATGAATCAAGAGTTGCTGAGTTAGTAACTCATGGAGCGGTCGTTGTTCAGGGGGATGCCCTAGATCAAGAATCGGTTACTTCTGCTATCAATTCTGCCACACAGCAAGGTGATGGTACAATTGATGGTGTAGCTCACCTAGTTGGTTCGATAGCCATTAGGCCTCCTCATGCGTTGAGCCTCGACGCATTCAATGAGGTGATTACGACCAACCTTACCAGCGCATTTTTGACCCTGTCAATGTGTGGTAAGGCAATGTTGAAAATGGGTGGCGGGAGAATGGTATTCACATCAAGTGTTGCAGGCAGTCTTGGACTTGTTAATCATGAAGCCATTGCAGCAGCAAAGGGTGGTGTAGAATCGATGGTTCGCTCTGCAGCAGCAACATATGCAAAGAGAGGAATAAGAGTAAATGCAGTCGCACCAGGCCTGACTGATACTCGCTTGGCATCGAGTATTTTACGCTCAGATGCCATCAGGGAAGCCTCTGCTCAGATGATTCCACTAAAGAGAATAAATGAGGCAGATGAAATCGCCACTAGCATTCATTGGCTTCTTACAGGCGCTCCAGATAACTTCACAGGTCAAATTATGCATCTTGACGGTGGAATGTCACAAATTTTAGCGTGAGTGATACAATGACCTGGCATGTTGCAATTAAACAATCAAAACTCAAACCAGGTAAGAAGAAGATGATTACAGTTGCAAAAAAACTTGTATTAATTGGCCAAACTGATGATACATATTTTGCAACAGAAGCTCTGTGTAGGCATATGCGATGGCCATTGGCCTATGGGGCTAAAGTGAAAGACGATTGTATCAGGTGCCCTCTTCATCAGACTACACACAATCTGAAAGATGGCTCCTTAATTGAATGGTCTCCTTTCCCACTGTTACCACTGTATGGTAAAATTGTTGGGAAATTTAGTAAGAAGAAAGATCTGAAGATATACGATACCCGTGTTGCTGACGGAAATATCGAAATTAAGATTGTTTAGTGGATAAATATGTTAAGAATAATTTTTTTCATATTCACTATTTCTTTGATTGGAAGCACGCATGTTTCTGGAGAAATGAATATACAAAGCTCATCCGAAGATAATGGATTACATATCGGAGGTTATATTCTCTTATTTTTTGCATTCTT
>CAXGTB010000035.1:0-10958 GCA_964012565.1 uncultured euryarchaeote
GGTGTTGTCGTAGCAAGCAGCGGAATTTTGACACTCTTTGTTGCATTTGTAGCAACTAATGAATCTTGGAGAATCCCAGCGACAAGTGCGGGATTGTGGCTTCTAGGACTGGTAGGACGTACCAGTGAAACCAGCGATGGACGATACCAAAGAGGACGATTGATGGGTTACCTAACCGCAAACCCAGGTTGCCACTTCAGAGCGCTAATGGCGGCCCTTGAAATGTCAAATGGTCAGATTACGCATCACTTGAAAATACTAGAAGATGAAGACCGAATTTGGCGAAAACCTGACGGAAGACTAGTCAGATTTTATCCGTTCACCTCTAATCTTCACCCCGGTATCTTGGAAGAGGACTTGCCGCTACCACCACTCTCTCCCGACCCGAACAGTCTACAGGGCAAAATTTTGCGATTATTAGACGATGATGGTCAGTTCAATATGTATCCAACACAAGCTGAATTAGCACGCCGCCTAGATAGATCTCAGCAACTTGTCAGCCATCATCTACGCACCCTACAGAAGTTCGGATTGGTAGAGAAGCAAAAGAGCGGAGTAAGAAACCGCTACTGTCTGACTAGAGAAGCCACCTTCCTACTTGAGACTACTGAACTGTGATTCATCAGATGGTTTCAAGGCCATTAGATATGTCGACGAATCGCCCCGTAGGGGCGAAGAGGTGTTTTGATGACGGAATATATCCCACAAAATACTGAGCCTTTATGGCAAAAAAAATGGGAAGATTCCAAAATTTTTAATGCCGATTTCAATGAAAACAATCCAACGTTTTACTGTCTGGAAATGTACCCCTATCCATCTGGAAAGATGCACATGGGACACGTTAGGAACTATTCAATTGGAGATGCTGTAGCACGATATAAGAGATTGATGGGTTTTGATGTTCTATACCCGATGGGTTTCGATTCATTTGGCATGCCTGCTGAAAACGCAGCAATAGCTGAAGGAGGGCATCCTCACGACATCACTGAGAGAAATATGGCCTCCATAACCAAACAAATCCAACGTATGGGATTCTCATATGATTGGCGAAGGATGGTCAAAAGCCATGATCCTGAGTACTATCGCTGGAACCAATGGTTCTTCCTGAAATTCTTAGAAAAGGACCTAGCCTACCAGGAATTCGCTCCTGTTAATTGGTGTAACTCATGCAATACCGTTCTTGCAAATGAGCAGGTAAAGGCCGGCAGGTGTTGGCGATGTACAGGCCCTGTTATCCAAAAAGAAATGAGTCAGTGGTTCCTAAATATCACAAAATACGCTCAAGAATTATTGGACGGACTTGAAACAATTAATTTCCCTGAAAATGTGAAAGCTTTGCAGCAAGATTGGATTGGTAAATCTGAAGGTGCCGAGATAGACTTCCAAATAGAAGGGATGGATGAAAAAATTCGTGTATTCACAACAAGACCCGATACACTGTTTGGTGTCACATTTGTCACACTTGCTCCTGAGCACAATCTCGCTGAAAAATTAGTTTCTGGAACACAATATGAAAGTGATTGGAAAGTTCTACATGATGAAACCGCAGCAATGAGTGAATTTGACCGAATAAAAAATATGGGCAAAAAGAAAGGAGTCCCTACTGGTTCATTTGCGATTCATCCCCTAACTGGAGAAAAAATACCAATATGGGTTGGCAACTTTGTAATCGCATCATATGGGACCGGTGCGGTAATGGCAGTCCCTGGTCATGACGAAAGAGATTTTGACTTCGCAAACAAATACCAAATCCCAATCAAGAGAGTCCTTGTGATGTCAGAAGATGCAAGTGCTGAAGATGACTTGGATTCCGCTGAATGTGATTTAGGTTGGATGGTAAATTCAGGAATAGAAGGTTTTGACGGATTGTATGGTGATGAAGCCAAGGCAGCGGTTTGTGATGCCTTGGAGAAAAAGGGATTGGGCAATGGGACCACGAATTGGAAGATTAGGCCATGGCTGATCAGCCGGCAAAGATACTGGGGTACTCCAATTCCAATCATTCACTGTGATTCGTGTGGAATCGTTCCCGTACCAGAAGAGGATTTGCCTGTCGAATTACCCCGAGATGTGATTTTTGATGGCAAGGGTAATCCTCTGGAATCAAGCCCTACTTTCTGTCAGGTAAAGTGTCCAAAATGTGGAGAAGATGCAAGGAGAGAAACTGATACAATGGATACATTCGTAGATTCATCATGGTATTTCCTTAGATATACTGATTCAATGCAAAACGATACCTGCTTCAGCCCTGAAATTGCCAACCACTGGATGAATGTTGATTTCTACTGTGGCGGAATTGAGCACGCACAAATGCACTTGATCTATGCCAGATTCTGGACAAAGGCGCTACGTGATGCTGGATTACATAATATCGATGAACCATTCAATGAATTACTATGTCAAGGGATGGTCAACAAATCGGCCCCATGGTGTAACAGTTGTGCGATTACATTGCATGTTGATTACTCTGGGCAAGCCTGCCCTCATTGTGATGAGCCGCTGACTGTTAGAAGTGCCAAAATGAGTAAAAGTTTAGGGAACACAGTTTCTCCTGAAGATATGATTGAAAAGTATGGCGCAGATACAGTTAGGTTGTTTATCCTCTTTGCAGCTAACCCTACTGCCGGAATGGATTGGTCAGATGCTGCACTTGAAGCAAATTATCGCCAGATGGTACAGTTGTATGGAATGCCATCCAACATACTTTCTTGGAAAGGTAAAGCCAGTGCAATCGACTTATGGATGAGAGCGCGAATAAAGCAAAGATGTATTCAGTGGCAAGATGCAATGGACAACTACGATCTAAGAGGAGCCGTTGATGCAAGTCACTTCGATATTGTGAAGGACCTGAATTGGTATCGAAGAAGAGGTGGAGAAAACCCCGAACTTGGAAAAGAAATTCTCGAGATTTGGACTCATATGATTTCTATTGCCACTCCACACATCGCTGAAGATTGGTGGAAAATGCTTGGTAATGCTGATTTGGTTGCGAGTAGAACCTTTTCTCTACCAGGGGAATTGAATCCTGAAGAAGAGGCTGCATTAGAAGCAGAATCGTATCTGAGAAGTTTCCTTGAACAAGCAAGAAAGGTAGCCAAGGTTGCTTCAAAGCATATTGGAGGAGAGCCAAAAACAGCCACTGTCCACATATCAAGGCCGTGGAAGAGAGAACTAGCACAGGCTGCTATCGCTCATGTAAATGGTGGTGAAAACGTCAAAACGTTCGCTAGTAAATTAGCAAACCTGCCATTTGTACAGCCAGAAAACCGTGGAGAAATAATGGGGTTCTGGGGCAAGAGAATGCTACCACAAATTTTCAAATGGTCAGACGACGAAAAGGTCATCATTTGTGGTTCATTAGATGAAGGAAGAATCCTAGCTGCAGCTTCAGACTTCATATGTGGAGACTTAGGCCTCACTAGTATCGATATCGAGGCCGGTGTCGTTGACGTCGGCAGGAGCAGTACTGCTATCCCCTTGGCTCCTTCCATTGTCTACAGTTGATACACCTTCTTCTCCGACCTTTGGAATTGTTTTAGTTGGCAATGGTTGCTGTGGTTTGAATGTAACATAAGCTGCCACAACAACTAGTATTCCAGCAATTCCAAATAATATCCAAATCAGATAAGATGTTTCTTCTTCATCTTCTACAGATTTGCCTTTATCCTGAGTCTTTTCGACACAACCGGTTGACGATACCTTGTCACCTGGCTCAGTAGATGGACAAAGATCGTTTAGGTTGTGTACTCCATCGCCGTCATCATCTAATTGGACTCCTGAACAACCCAAGGAGTCTACTTCCAAGCCACTCGGAGTATAGCGGCACTCGTCTATGGAGTCTTCAACTCCATCATTATCATCATCATCATCTTCTGTCGAGTCGATGCATCCATCCTGATCTAAATCCATACCAACGCCGGCCAAACCAACATAACCACGAGGGCATGCATCTTCAGAATCTGTAAATCCGTCATCATCGTCATCTGCGTCCTCATAGTCATCATGGCAGCCATCACTATCATGGTCAAATGACGCATTCCAATTTATTTCGCCCAGTGCGCACATATCTGACAAATCAAGAACATTGTCTCCATCATCGTCTGGATCTCTATCCGCATCGCGACAACCGTCTTGATCATGGTCAATATCATGTTCACTTAACCAATCGAATGAATCCCTAGGACAGTTGTCGTACTCATCAGAAATCCCGTCGCCATCTGTATCACTTTCACAAGCATCACCGATACCATCTCCGTCTAGGTCGGCTTGATTATCATAAATCTGAGGGCATTTGTCTAACTGGTCAACATATCCGTCACCGTCAGTATCGACATCTTCGCACCCGTCTTGGTTTTCATCATTCTCAATAGTGGAAATCCAACCTATTGACCCCTTTGAGCAATTGTCATTCTGGTCTAGAATGCCGTCTCCGTCGTCATCATCATCTTCAGTAGCATCTCTGCATCCATCGCTGTCATAATCAGTATTTGGAGCTGAATTCCAACCAATTTCTCCAGGCGTACAATCGTCCCAATCATCTCCTATGGAATCGCCATCATCATCGTCATCACAAGCATCACCATACAAGTCGCCATCTGTATCGACTTGGTCAGGATTCGCTACCCTAGGACAATTATCTGCTCCATCTGTCAGGCCATCGGAATCATGATCTCTTGCATAATTCCATAATACAATGTCACTGTAGCCAAGAGAAGACACATTGAATGTAGCCATTTGAGCGGTTTCTTGAATAGTCATTCCTACGATTGGACTTTCATCTTCACCGAACTGAAGTGAATGGACTACATCGTCTCCAATTCCTCCTGCTGAAACAGCCCATATCCATTGGCCTGAATTATCGATTTGCGCTACGAAAACGTCTCTCTTTTCCCAATCTGAATCTCTGTCAACCAATTGATCTACACCAAGTGTAAATGTTGAGGTATATGTTCCTGTAACAATCACATTGTCTTTGGAATCAATTAGCAATGCCTGTATGTCTTCCCAACCAGCACCTCCGGCATTGTGTACACTGCTCCAAACTCCTCCAGAACTGATTTTAGCATGGAACATGTCTCTCCAGCCGTTCGATGTTACATTGGTGAATCCAAATTGCGCTGAATCTTCGATTTGCCCAACAATGTGAACGTAACCTGAACTATCTACAGCGCAATCATTTGTCCAATCATCTCCAACGCCACCTGCAAATACGGTCCAAGTGAAATTTCCAGTACCGTCGATCTGAGCTACAAAGATGTCCGTTCCGCCAAGGGATTCTTCGCTTTCAATAAACTCAATCGATTCAAAAAAACTACCTGCGACATGAAGATATCCGTCCAATGAATAACACATCCCACCAAAAATCTCAATCCCACCTGGACTCGTAATACCATTGCTCCAAATTATTTCGCCACTTTCATCATAGTGAATTATTGCAAGATTGGTCCCATCAGAACCTGGTAAAAATTGGCCTTCGATGTCTAGATAAGCCTGATGAAATACAGCAGCAGTTACTCCTCCGTTAGGACTTACCTCCACGTCAAAGCCGGATAAATCACCGGCATTTGCGATTGTCCTAATCCAAATTGGAACAAGAGATTCATTGGTTATTGAGAAACGCCCGACAAATGCATCCCCTTCACCATCGTTGTCGGTCTTATTCACATTATATGTTGAGACATTCATCCCACAGTAGTCGCCAGCAGTTGCTAGGCAAAAGTGTCCAACTACAATCAAATCACCTGAAGGATGTAGAGTAATTGAGTCAATTCCGTCATCTCCCTGGCTTCCAAAACTGTATGCAGAAGTCCAATTACCAGAGGAATTTGTCATCGCTATGAAAGCATCTGAATCTCCATTAATTCCTACAGAACCTAATCCTATTTCATCGAAAAGTGCAGCAGAGGTAAATTTGCCCGCAACCACTACGCTTGCATCATCTAGAACTACATGACCTGTGATCAAATCTTCTTCAAATCCACCAGCAATCTGCGCCCAACCAAGCGGTTCGTCCGATTCATCTGCAACTGAAGAAATAGGTAAGGATAGCAGCGCGATTAGTACCCACACTAAGATTCGACGCATATCGTCCCATCTGCATCTCTCACTTGAATTAATGGCATAATTGTCCGTAACATCAATGCTGGCTTAATGCTTGGAACAGGCATGGGCAGGAAGTTCACTCATACCTCAAGAAAGCAACTACCTCCCGAACAAGTGAAAAAAAGTATTGCAGCATTTAGAAACCCAAGCAGATGGCCAGAGTGGAATAGTAGCGCTAAAAGCATGTTAGCGACTAAGGCAGAAAGTATTGATGAAGGCGACCATATTGCAATTTTCCAAATTATCAAAGGTAGTCTGATTGAAACAAAATGGCTTGTGAAGTCAATTAGAGAAGGTGAGGTTTTTTGCGAAATCGAAATGCTTGGTGAAGGACAGAGTAGAAATGAAAGGCCCATTGCAAAAGGGTTGAAAAATCTACAAATTTCAATTACCTTTCTCCATGACAAAGAAGGCGGCATAGAAGTACATACTAGCTGCGAAACCTCGGTTATGATGTCGTTGTTTTCAAAACAAATTAATCGATTCATGAAAAAACAATCTGACCAAATTATAGAAGATTTATCCAACCTAGATTAACCGGTGTATCTATTGAATGCGAGCATTCAGCCAAAGATATGGCAGAAGGCGGGAAGGGCAAAAAAAACACCCGCCCTCGGAAAAATCGTAAGAAGCCTAAGTCCCACGGTGGACCAGCAAAAGCATCATTGATAGAAAGGCATTCTGAATATGATTCTGCAGCAAAAGAGGCCGCGATGAATAGATTTTCTAAATCGCCACTTCCAATTGGTATACCGGAAGATTTTGCAACCCCCGGGCATTTTTCTTTTGATTGGGAGAATAATCCTGTTTCGCTAAAAACTGAGGCCATACTTGCATCCAAAGTAGTACGACGTGGAGAATTTGGTTGGCTTCCGGATGAGAGAGTTGCTGAAATCGGAGAGATGGTTGACGATTTGGATATGACATTAGACCAAGCTCTCTCTCTAAGGAGTGCCATGTTACAGCAAAAAACGGTTTACTCTCATGGCCAATTACAAGCCCGGGGTAAAGCATTATACCGTCTTTATCGCGAAGGAGTGAGTGTTGTTGATTTGTCAATAAAATTCGACTTTCCTCCTATGAATGTGTTTAGAGTAATTCTCAAAGAAATGGGCTGGTCTAAATCAAGAATCAAGGAGACTTTGCGAGCTCCATCAAAATTTAAACAGAGAGAAAGAAGTGAATTTGAAGCGGCTGAAGCAGCTGACAGAGTCAGTAATGTCGACCAATCTGAAACTCATGTTCGAGCTGATATTTTCGAAGATATACTAGCAGATTGGTTTGAGGATCAAGGTGTCAATGTAAGAAGGCAAGGCGAGATGGTGAAAGAACAAATGCAAGAGCATGGTAGACCTGTTAACACTCCTGATTTGTTATTCCTTGATCATGTTGAGATTAATGGAGAGCCGGTTGCTTGGATTGATGCTAAGCATTTCTATGGAGCCGATGTGAACTTCCAAAGGAAAAAAATCGTCAAACAAGCGGGCCGATATGTAGACACTTGGGGGCAAGGTGCGTTAGTATTCCGGCATGGCTTTTGTAATAATATTCACATTCCAGGAACAATTCTACTCGATTGTGGCCCTCTTGATTTGGGTTTACTAAACCAGGTTACTGAAGATTAGTTTCTCTAACACCTAATCCTAATGAACGTAAGTGGGATGCCAATTCACTACTGTCAAATTCCTGTCCCAATATCCTTGGGACAATAATCAGAGATGTCCCTAACATGCACAAATGGCAACTCATTGATTCACTAGCATTTGTTAGCGCTATATTTAGTAAATTTGCTCGGTCTTTCTCTTCTAACAACCCAGAATCAAGGGCGAACCTATCTGCCTCTTCTAACAGTGTATCCCATACTCTTGAGTCCCAATCGTATTTTTTCAGGCGGTTTACGGCTGAATCGCCGGCTTTGGTGATTTTTTCCTTCCAATTAGCGTCATCAATGTAGCTTGAAGTGTGTTTTTGTCCATCAGGATCCCATACGAGTAAAGCGGGACTGTTTACACTGAACCCTACTGCTTTTCCCGGAGACGGAGGGCTTCCAGGGATAGTACGCAACTCACATCCGCCTGCCCATAATCCCAAAATATCGCCCAATCCTCCAGAGATATTCCTCTCAATTCTGTGTGCAAGTCTAGCGAGTTGCCCCTCGTCACCCCGATCGAATAATTCACCAAGTGCTAAACTAGTGGCCAGCAATCCGGCTGCTGACATTCCAAACCCTTGAGAGACTGGTAATTCTAATTGTATCTCTATACTCACTGCCTCTTCAACATTGAAAATATGTCTGAATGCTTTTAGCAAATCAGAATACAACTTCTTACCACTTTCAAACAGAGTTCCATCCATTGCAATAACTGAAATTTCGTCCGGCCCTTCTTCTAGAATTCTGACTGTAGACATCACTCCATCCTCCAGGCACAGCCCGGCGCCTTTGGACCCTTGATTCCTTGCAAGTAGGGCTTTGGAGTGTATTGAAAAGAGGAGAGTCACGTGACCTCCTACCTGTACAGTGACCTCACTCATTGCCACATGCCTATGAGGCATAGGTCATCATGCTTCTCCAAGCAAAGCGATCTTGGAACTTTGAAATCAAGCAAATGCTGCGTCGATTTCTCCGGTAATCTTCTCGAAGCGAGAGACCAGTTCAGTACATGCACGGTTGAAAATTTCTTCAGGTGGCATTGAACCATCTGATTCGAAAGAAAAGACATACTCGCCTTCGATAGTTTCCATCACTATCGCATTATCGAATGCTTCATCTCGACCTGTACCATAGCCTACTTGATGTAAAGCTCGTTCTAGGTCTAAGACTGCATTAACATCTGTACACTCTTTGTTTGTGAACATCTTAGAATTAATTGCTCGACCTGATTTTGATGTCAAGTCTAAATCGAATAGGACATTTGCCTTCTTGCCCGATTTTGCAAGGATGGCTTTCTGTCTTGGTTGGAAACTTACTGCTGCTGCAGAACACCACTTTGCATGGTCTCTACCGCGGCCTAATGTTGCATATGCATACAATTCAAGGTACTGGCCCTTGGAAAGAATAGTCAAAGGAATACGACTGTGCTCTTCCTTAATCTGTAGTTTTGTCTCGCCTAGTACGTTTAAGTCGCCTGCGTAAACTGTCTTGAATTCATCTTCAGAGTCTGAATTTGGCCCTCTTATGGACAAATGATAGATGATTTGAGACATAGGTGAACCCCACTGGTCTTCTGGGAGGTTCTCGTTGTTTGGATCGTCTTCTGGGAACACGAATTCTTCTAGGAATGTTGGTACTGGAATCATTGCTAATCTGTGTGCTAGTACTTCATCTGGAAGTACGTTTACTGATTCGATGACTTCTCCCTTGTTGTCTTGAGTAACACCCTGCTCGAAACGAACTTTGGTAATCGCCATCTTTGGAACATCTGCTAAAATTGCACGGCGAAGGCTGTTAACCTGAGCCGCATTTGTATCTGAAAGTACAATCCTAATTCTGTTGTCCTTTGGCCAACCATCTACAATTTCTGCCTTCATTTTGAACACCTCTGTTGATCAGACACGGCGACCACGACGGCCACCTTTCTTCTTTGTACCATCGTGAGCGATTGGAGTTACATCTTCGATACGAGTAACTGTTACACCAGCACGGGTTAGAGCACGAATTGCTGCTTGTGCCCCAGGTCCAGTGTTGTTGGACTTGTTTCCACCAGGTGCACGATACTTTACAATGACTTGAGAGAATTCTTTTTCCTTCAGTTGGTCAGCCATTCTTTCTGCTGCACGAGTTGCAGCGAATTGGCCACCGGAATCTTTGGAGGACTTGACTACTTGTCCGCCGGAGCAGGTTGCAATAGTTTCAGCACCGGTTAGGTCGGTAGCTGTCATTAGCACATTGTTGTAACTAGAGAAAATATTGATGATTGCCTTACGCATCATTCACCGCCCCCTTCTACTGTGTCTTCTGCCTTTGGCGCATCTTCTGCGGATTCCTTGACCTCGGATGCTTCTGAGTTTGTAAATTCTGGATCTACTTCGTCTTCAGCATATTCAGCAGATTCACGAACACCTAGAATAGTCTGGCGAATGACGTGGTTTTCATCATTCAGGTTAGAGCGAGGATGATAGCGAATCAACTCTTCTTCGTCTCTTGAGACTGGGTAAGATGGGATTGTGACCTTTTGGTCCCCGATGCAAATTTGGCCATGGGTAACTAGTTGTCTTGCTTGCTTCATTGAACATGCTAGACCTTTGTAGTAAACCTGAGCTTGCAGACGGCGATTTAGGATATCCTCTGCAGTAAGAGACAGGATGTCATCCAGAATTGCGTCGCTTGCGATTAGTCCCTTGCGGTTTAGAGATGCTAGAAGTGCATCCTTCTCACGAGCGTAGTGACCCTCTGTTGTATCAACACGTCCAATCAACTTCATTGCTTGACCTCGAATACGGCGCAGAGCAGACTTTGATTTCCAAATCTCTGTCATATTTTTCAGACCGTGGTTAGCCTTGATTGCGTGTTCTTCTTCAATCCTGTCAGCTTTCCAAGGATGAGGAGGTGTGTCGTACTTTGGTCGAGCGAATTTTGGATGTCCCATATCTTATTCCTCCTATCACTTCTTGCGCTGTACTCCGAGAGTAAGACCGAAACGGCCGTTAGAACGGCCGCGCTGGCCACGTACTTTGTGCCCACCAGCGTGGCGTACACCACGGTAGCACTTGATACCACGAAGGCGAGAAATGTCGTCTTCGTGTGTTAATTTGAGGTCTTGTCCGGACAGGTGAAGTTCGTCGCCGGTTTCTAGGTCTCGTTGGCGGTTTAACATCCACAGAGGAACACTTTGTGCATAATTCTCAATCGCTTCACG
>CAXGTB010000036.1:0-10817 GCA_964012565.1 uncultured euryarchaeote
GGATCTACAGGTGCTGGTGGCATTGAAGCAAGGTATTGCTCGCCATAATATGCCCATTGCTCCATAGTCCAACCTTCAGGTAATCCAGATGCAGGAATAGGCGGACCTGTATTGACAGGCTCTTGCATTCCCATCGGAGCAGCTACAGTTTCTGGCGCTGCTGTTGGCTGAGAGAAAGGCAAAGATGGGCTTTCATTCCAGCTAGAATCCTGAATATTGCTTGTCTCGATTGGAACAGTATCCGATTCTCCTCTTCGCAGAAGTAGCACACCAAGAAGGACAATAATCACAATTCCAAATATTCCACCAATAATACCAGGAGTACTCATCCCAATTCCGAACAATCCTTCAGAGGGTTTTGCTTCAACAGTAACGATTACTGATGCTGTATCAGAATCTCCATCATCGTCAATGACTGTAAGGTTAACAGTGTATGTTCCAGGTCGATCAAATTCGATAGTAAAACTTTCACCCGACCCATCTTGAGTTGCACCTTCTGTATTAGGGTCGTCCCATATGAATTGCATCATAGCTCTGTCAGTTACAGAATCGTTTGAATTAGCCCCGCTGAAAGTAATAGATTCACCTTCAGTTATCGTAAATCCATCTTCAGGCACGTAAATATTAGCTACAACTGGTTTGTTAACGATTGTAACATCTATTGAGAATGAATCAGTTGCATTATCATCATCCCAAACATTTGCTGTAATTGTTCTCAGGCCAGGTGTAGTCCATGAGTATACCAAATCAGGGCCTTCAACATCACAATCATCTGTTGTGATTCCATTATTATCAGAATCAATTGAAACTATCAAATCCCAGCAATATCTCAAATCGTCCTGGTCTGCTAGGTCTGTAGCAAATGCGGTCAAATTCAGAATTTCATCCTCAAAGAGTGCTTGTTGTGCAGGAAGAGTATCTAGTACAGGTGCGATATTGTTGACTCTCACATATCCGATTACATCCATGCTTGTTTCTCCATCGTCATCAATTGCAAAGGCCTTGATTTCATGAAGACCTGAAGTTCCCCATGATGCTGTAACCGCAGAGTTCGGTCCGGATGTAGTAATCGTCCAATTCTCATCCTCAGCATCAGGGTACCATGTGATCAATAGGTCTTCTTTGTCAGATAACGTGTCATCAGCATCAATTTCTAATGTTGCAACCACATCTTCGTCTATTGACCAAGTTCCATCCTCTGCTGGTAGGTATGGGATTCCATCGATTGATAATCTCATTTCACCAATAGTAGGTGCTACATTCATCACTTCGTAAGAGAAGAAACCTGAAACATTTGCACCATCATCATCGGTAACCATGACTTCAATTTGCTTCATTCCTTCCTCTTCGGGATTTAACGTACAATAAGGCCCATACAGACCTTCTGCGCAAGTACTGTTTGGCCAAGATATGGTGACGTATTGCCCTTCAGGTGATATTGTGTCAATATCTCCACTATCTGATGCATTGAATGTAATAGACTCTCCAGCATATACCGAAGGAATATCTGATGTCAGATTGACATATGGGTCCCTGTTTAGTACGGTTGCATTCATTGTCATGTGAACTTCATCAAGTTCATCGTCCACTACGATTACTTTGACTTCCCAATCTCCATCATCTGCCCAGAACCAACTGGTCATACAAGATGCAGAATCAATGTACTCGGTACGAATTCCATCTTGAATCTCGAAGTAGCAAGTTACGCTTCCACTATCATCATCATATGATCCAGATGCGTCAATTGATACATTCTCGAATGTGTATACGTTATCCATCAATACCATGTTCGCTACCGGCATTCTTCCGATGAAAATATCCAGTGATGCGTCGTTGTTAGACCGATTAGCATCGGCGGTTACCGTCTCATCAGGGTCGACTACAAACGATAGAGTCTGTATCCCAATCGCTGCATCAGAGGGGACACTCCAATTTACATCGACTCTTCCTTCAGAATAAGGCGCTAGAGCCGGAAGGTTTCCTCGGATTGTAGTTCCATCAGGAGTAGTGATTTCCATTTCTGTAGCTGGCGAGGTGAGCACTCCTCTATTTTGAGCCGGCACAGAGAAGTGAATATTATCTCCAGGTAATGCATTGTATCCACTTGCTTGATTTAGAACAGTTGAATCATTACCTCTGGTTCTTGTGACTATCATTGACTCTGGTTGTGCAACAAGATCTACGCCCACTACAGAAAGATCCATCACAATAGTAGCGGCTCCCACGATTTTATTGACCGGGTCCCAAATAATCACTCCGTTACTAGTCCAGTCATCAGATGCTGGAGAAGAATCTTGGAAATATCCTACATCAAGGTCAGGGGTTACTTCTCCATCACTGTCGGTTGTCAAACTCATTATTGTTCCATCCGATTCATACCGCAGTTGTAGATTCGTTCCCACTTCGTCGTTACCGTTTACAGTCATGTGCCCGACTACTTGTTCAGTCGCATTTGGTAGAATTGCAACGAATTCGGGGGTTACATCAATCACTACGTTTCTAATTCCTGGCGAGGATGCTGCATTTACGCCACCAGAATCTACTGGGGTGTATGTTTTCAACTTCCAATCGATTTGGAATCCAGCGGGATTGATAATTCTGTACCAAGCGTATGACCTGACTGCAGGGCAGAACCATTCAAATCCACCGGGAGTTCCGGTATTGTTCCAGTTGTTGACCTTGTAGGAATCTGAACATCCAGTATAATCTATGCCTGAACCGTCTTCGCTAGGCTCACCGTCGGCTGTGACTTGATAGGTCGTATTGTCCTCGACATAAGGTGAATCAAATGTTGTTGGGTCGAAGTAATCTGAAGATCCTGTGACGTTTGTACCAGATTGATATGTACTTGTCCATTGGTCTCCGGTTCTTAGAGGGAAATCGTACTTTTCTCTTGGAGGTTCATACACGGTGGCAAATGTAAGTTCAGCTAGAGTTGTGGTGAACAATCCTATGTTGAATAGTGCGAAACTAACATCTAAGGTGAACTCTGAATCCCACATTGAAAGGTCACTAGCCCTCAGGATATCGGTTCCATCATAATCGATGTCCAATCTTCCAGTTTGCCCTTCAAGCGTAGCTCCACTGTTTCCAGATGAGAACTCACCTTCGATGTCTATTTCGTAAACCAAGGTTTGAGTTCCTTGAATTGTTTCAAATCGAATATCCACAACTTCCATTGTAGTGTCACCGGTAAGTGTGTTTAAAGATGCAGAAACGTTAGCTTGCTGAATCAAAGCAGAAACATCGAATTGTGTTTCATACACCCACTTGTCACCTATTCTCCAGGTTGGAACATCATGAGTGCCCTCGGTTTCACCACTAAATTTGGTTTGGACTTCTTCTAGTTCATTCAACATCGAGAGTGGTCCATATGCCGTCATTAAAATGAGAATTAAGACCGGAATTGCTCGTCGCATGGATATACGTAGTATATCCGTTACTTTTGATTATGTCCGTCAACAGCGTCTTGCGTAACTTGATATTGATGACCGTAATGTTCCCATTGTTCCATAGTCCATCCAGGTGGTAATCCCTCTGCAGGTAGCGGTAGAACTTCTGCAGGTGTAACAGGGTTCTGTTCTACGTTTTCGTTAGTTGAAAAGACATTGGTTGAAGGGGCTTCAAGAGGTGCCATAATCGCAGGCATATCATCGCCGTCCCAAACAGATCCTTTCTTTTTCTGACCTCGCTTGAAGAAAATTACCATTCCGGAAATTATTAGTGAAATAATTAGCAACTGAACAAATGGATTTGCATTCTCACCAGTTAGCGATTCCATGACTTGTTCGAAAGCAGTCATATCTGGAGAATCAACTTCGATTACCATTGTCTTACTACTTGGCTTTGTTATCTCTTCATCCCACGCAATTGCTTTGATTGTGAATTTCCCAGCACGAGGGAATTCGTACTCAACTACAAATCCAACCATATCAGCATCATTATCCTTAATCCCGTCACCATCGCTGTCAACCGAACAATCCAAGTCCCAAATGACCGTTAGTCCTTCCTTGTCGATTGGCGAATCTCTCGTAAGTGAAGCATCAAGCGTGATGGTTTCTCCAACAACCGCTTTGCTTGGAACCTTTGTCATAACAACTGGGGGCAGGTTCAGAACAGTGACTGATGCAGATGAAGAATTCCTTGCACCATCATCATCGGTCGCATGGAATACAACATTGTACGTACCTGCGTTTTGCCATGACCAAGTCAGATTTGCACCCTCGACATCACAATCATCATCTGCAGAGCCAATACCGTCAGTATCAGCTCCAGGATCAATATCCCAGCACACAACTAAGTCATCCATGTCAGATATAGTGTCCCAAGCATTCCCGCTCAAACTGAACGACTGTCCTTCAGCTACTGCCATTACTTCTGCTAATTCTTCTACTTGAGGTTCCATGTTCTGGACATCGACCCATCTCTCAACCCAGCCGCTGTCTTCTCCTTCAGAATCAATGGCTTTTACCAATATAGTCTGCATCCCAGCCTCACTCCAAACGGCAGCAACTCTCGATTCTCTTCCATCAGTACTTGGGCCAAATGACCATTGATAACTCAGGCCAGAAAGGTCATCGATTGAGTCTTCTGCTCTTGCAGTCAATTCTACACTCTGATCCTCTTGTACGTGCCATGTCATCTGGCCAGTTGCTTCGATTACGTTATCATACTCATCCCACATTGCGACTGCGAGATCATGAGGCGCTATGTTTGTGAACTCAATGTCGATTGTCGCATAGGTTTGATTTCCATCATCATCCGTACCAACAGCAGTGAACGTTTGCAAACCTTCCTCCCATGCAGTTGTTGTACAAACTCGAGTGTAGTATCCTTCATCACATTGAGCGTTTGGCCAATGAATGTCAACCAATCCAGGCCAAGGGTCTTCGGAATCTGTGTCGTTTGCAAAAACATACAATGTTACAGGATGCTCGACCTTTACTTGACTTCTCTGAGATAGAATTGAAACATTAGGTGCACGATTACGGATATTAACTTCTAGAATTTCAACGGTTGAATCTCCTTCTTCATCACTGACAGTTATTTGGATAGTGTACAATCCATCATCTATCCAAGTCCAATTGATTAAACAATTATCACGCATTGCTCTTTGAATTGAGGTAGAGCGTGAACCATCATCATACTCTATCTCGAACTCACACCAAACATCTCCTCCATCTTCATCAAAAGACGAGGATGCATCTATGGAGATTTGTTCATTTGTCCAGGCGGTTTTATTTTCTCCAATGAAAGTTGGAGCACTGCCAACGAAAATAGGTAAAACTCCTCTGTCGTTAGCCGAATCTGCATCATTTGAATTTACAGATTGTCTGTCAACTTCCCATTCTATGCTGATGTTTTCGATACTAGAATTGATGTCTACTTGCCATTCAATAACGAAGATGTATTGTTCATACAATGCTAGTGCTGGTAATGTTTGTGAAATTTCATATCCATCTGGGTAAGTGATGTGTGTTGTAGTTGGAATACTTGTAGTGACTCCACGATTGTAAACCGGCAATTCAATTGTTAGATTATCACCTGGTAGGACATTAAATCCAGATATTGAATTTAGAGTTGTCAGTTCACCACTTCTATTCCTTAGGATATTGGCCCTCTCTAGTCCTGCAACGAGATCTAAGCCCACAATATTCTCATCAAGAGTGATGGTTGCAACTCCATACATACCATTGCTGGAGGCAATAATACCATGGCTTGCCCAATCGACAATAGTAGCAGATGTATCGGTTTCATCACCAACTTGTATTGTAGTCCAAAAGCTACCATTGCTTGCAGTGACGCCACTAGCACTGAATCCTTCAGCCTCATGCCTGATTTCTACTGCTTGACCTGATTGTGGATTTCCGGCTGAATCTGTAACATTTGCCCATGCTTCAATCGGAGTATTAAGCGCCGTTATTTCTGAGGATAATTCAACATCCAAATTCATGTTCCTATATCCTGGGTTCGTGTTTGACACGACTCCGCTCGAGCCTACTGGCATGTATTGCTTAAGTCTGAAATCAATGACCAATCCAATATCTTCCTCAGTAAAAGACCAAGCGTAATTTCTGACTTCTGGACAGAACCATTCGAACGACGTTTCAGTTCCATTGTCATCATACGAGGTTAATTCATAGGATGCATTACATCCTCCATAACCTATTTGCTCACCCAAATCATTGATTGGTTTTCCAACATCGGTAATTTCCCAGTTTGTGTGATTTGCTCCACTCGTAGGTTGAGGGAATGGCGTGATGTAATCAGAAGACCCAGTCCACGCAGTCGAAGAAACATAGGAAGTATTCCACGTTTCACCAATTCTTAGAGGGAAATCATAATTTTCACTCATTGGGTCATAGGTCGTCGAAATCGTTATGTCAGCAATTTGCTGTGTTAGAGATGAGATTCCGTAAGGAACATATCTGACGTTTAGGGACAGGTCAGTGGAAAGTTTGGCTAGATCTGAAACTCTACGAACTTCGTCAACCTGATACTGAATGAATAAATTTCCAGTGTAGCCTTCAAGTGTAACTCCCCCCTTGTCAAAATCTGCCTTTGAAGAGGTCTCGTAGACGAGGGTTTGCACACCATCAAGTTCTACTTCAGTAACTGCGTCAACAGTGGTTACTGCGTCACCGTTAATTGTACCGACTACTGCATCAACACCTGCGCCTTGAACCAACAGTGTAGGGTCGAATGAACCTGCATAAACCCACTTGTCTCCAACCCTCCATGTAACTGTATCAGTTACGCCGGGGTCTTCACTTCCTAGACCTCCTGCACTTGCCGGAGGAACTACTACCATAGTGGAAAGTAGGATGATGGCGGCCATCACTACTCCCCTGCGCATATTCTTGTATGGGCCAAGCGAATAGATATAGATGCGGGCGTCTTGAAGTCTTAAAAATCGCCAAAGAATGGTACAAATAAGCAATTTAGGTATGAATAGTATCATGTCTTATGCCTAACTCGCCCGAATATGCGCTGGTTTGCGTACAATGGTGATGCCGATGGCATTTGTTCCATGGTCCAGTGGGGCTTAGTCCATGGCATAGAAGGAACTAGAATCACTGGAGTCAAGCGCGATATAGAGCTTCTAAAGAGGATACATCCTGATTTAGGTGATGAAATAATAGTGATGGATATCTCATTAGCAAGAAACCATTCTAGAGCCAAAGAATTGACTGAACAAGGTTTTGCAATTACTTGGTTTGACCATCATCTAGAAGGGGAGCCGATTGAATCACTAAATTCTCACATAGACACTTCTTCAGATGTCTGTACTGCAATTATTGTTGAAAAATTCCTGGGGCAAGAATCAGAATGGGCTCAAGTCGCTCTGCATGGTGATGGTTTATCTCATCACTCAACAAAACCAGAATTGAAGGAACTTGGAGAATTGTTGAATTACAATGGTTATGGAGCGGACCTTTCTGACTTACATTTTCATCCTGACGAATTGATGTTGCTTTGTATGCAATCAAAAACTCCACAAGAATTCATGACAACCCCTGCATTCACAAAATTGAAAGAAGGATTTGCAAATGACATTTCGAATGCAAATCAAATCGAGAAAATCGATGGATACTATCTCTTACCTAACGAAGCATGGGCTAGGCGTGTTGTCGGTGTAATGGCACACAGGATCAATGAAGCTAGCGCAGGCCCGCACGTTATTGCAATAGACAAAGGAGACACTTTGCAAATCTCGATGAGAGGTAGAAACGGCATAGGTGACTTGTGCGCTAAGTTCAATGGAGGGGGTAGAGCAACTGCTGGTGGCATTGATGCTTTACCTAAAGGTGAGATAAGAGCCTTGATGAATGAGGTCAACTCCCGAAGTTCTGTCTGAGGTGAATATATGCAAGATAGGATGACTCACCTTCAGAGATTGGAAGCCGAGGCCATCCATATCATGAGAGAGGTTGTAGCCGAGGCTGAGAATCCGGTAATGCTGTACTCGATTGGCAAGGATTCATCTGTAATGCTTCATTTAGCAATGAAGGCTTTCTATCCTGCTAAGCCACCTTTCCCAATAATGCATATCGATACGATGTGGAAATTTTCCGAAATGATTGGTTTTCGTGACAAAATGGCTGAAGACCTCGGTCTAGAATTGATAGTTCACATTAATCCTGAAGGGAAAGAGATGGGTATGAATCCGTTCATCCATGGTTCCTCAACTCATACTGACGTAATGAAAACACAAGGTTTGAAGCAGGCTCTTGACAAGCATGGTTTCGATGTTGCTTTTGGTGGTGCAAGGCGTGATGAAGAGAAATCTCGTGCCAAAGAAAGAATATTCTCATTTAGAAATGAAAATCATCACTGGGACCCTAAGCGACAACGACCTGAACTCTGGAATGTTTACAATGCTAGAAAGAATCAGGGTGAGTCAATTAGGGTATTTCCAATTTCGAACTGGACCGAATTGGACATTTGGCAATATATTCATCTTGAGAAGATACCTATCGTCCCTCTTTACCTAGCAAAACCAAGACCGGTAGTAGAAAGAGATGGAGTTCTAATCCTAGTTGATGACGATAGGCTACCTTTGGAAGAAGGAGAAGAACCGATGATGAAAACGGTTAGATTCCGAACTCTTGGATGCTATCCACTAACAGGTGCTGTGGAATCTCACGCTGATACGCTTCCAGAAGTTATCCAAGAGATGTTGCTTACCACAACATCTGAGAGGGAAGGTCGAGTAATCGACTTCGATAGCACAGCCTCTATGGAGAAGAAGAAGCAAGAGGGGTATTTCTGATGGTTCACGTCAGCGACCTAATTTCAGAGGACATAGAGTCCTATCTTGCTGCTCACGAGCAAAAGGAATTGTTGAGATTCATTACTTGTGGCTCAGTCGATGATGGCAAATCTACACTAATCGGGAGGATGTTGTATGAATCTCATATGCTGTTTGATGATCAACTTACTGCATTAGAAGCGGATTCAAAGAAAGTAGGTACCCAAGAAGGTGAAATCGATTTCGCACTTCTAGTGGATGGTCTTGCAGCAGAACGAGAACAAGGGATCACAATCGATGTTGCTTACAGATTCTTTTCAACTGACAAAAGGAAGTACATAGTGGCAGATACTCCTGGTCACGAAGAGTATACTAGAAACATGGCAACTGGTGCATCAACTGCTGACGTCGCAATAATTTTGGTCGATGCCAGCCAAGGTGTTCTTACTCAAACCAGAAGACATTCTTTCATCGTTTCAATGGTAGGGGTAAAGAGAATCATTCTAGCTGTTAACAAATTAGATTTGGTGGATTATTCACAAGATGTATTCAATCAAATAAAGCAGGATTACCACCAGTTTGCAAATGAAGCACTAAGTCTTGAAGAAATAACAGCAATTCCAATTTCTGCACTGAAAGGTGATAACATAGTCGGTCCAAGCGAAAATACTCCATGGTATAGTGGCCAATCAATAGTGGAATATTTGGAAACCGTAGAGGTTGCAGCAGAAGCACAATCTAGGCCATTCAGAATGCCAGTTCAGTGGGTCAATCGTCCTAATAGAGAATTCAGAGGATTCACGGGATTGATTGGTAGTGGAACAGTTTCTACTGGTGACAAAATCAGAGTTATACCCAGTGGCACAGAGTCAACCGTTTCTAGAATTGTAACTTATGATGGTGATTTAGAGTTAGCAGGAGCAGGTCGCTCAATAACACTGACACTTGCCGATGAGATCGATATCTCACGAGGGGACATCATAACTTCAGCAGATTCTCCATGCAGTAGTGCTGACCAGTTCCAAGCACGAATCTTGTGGATGGATGATTCAGCAATGGCTTCAGGAAGACAGTATGTTTACAAATCAAATTCTCAAACCACATCGATGACTCTAGGCAAATTGAAGCATAGAATAGATGTTAACACATTAGAGGAACTTCCTGCAAAAGAGTTAGACATGAATGAAATCGGTGTTTGTAACATTTCTTTGTCTTCCAGGGTTGCATTTGACGCATATGATTCAGATCCTGTAATGGGTGGTTTCGTAATTGTTGACAGAATGACAAACAATACCGTTGGTATGGGATTAATCGATTATGCTCTTCGTCGTGCAGATAATATCCATTGGCAATCGATGGATGTAACTAAGCAATCTAGAGCCGAGCAAAAAGGTCAACGCCCACGCTTAGTTTGGTTCACAGGTCTATCGGGTTCTGGAAAATCTTCGATTGCTAATGTCTTGGAAAAGAAGTTGCAGGCGATGGGTCGCCATACAATTACTCTTGATGGAGACAATATCAGGCATGGACTGAATAGAGATTTAGGGTTCACTAAGGCAGATCGTGTTGAAAATATTCGTAGGGTTGGAGAGACTTCTAAGCTGATGGTCGAAGCCGGATTGATTTGTATATCCTCCTTCATCTCTCCGTTCGCATCAGAGAGGGATACAGTAAGAGAGATGTTAGAGGAAGGAGAATTCATCGAAGTCTTTGTAGACACTCCTTTGGAAGTTTGCGAAGAAAGAGATGTCAAGGGACTTTATGCTAAAGCAAGAGCGGGAGAGTTACCTAATTTCACAGGAATATCTAGTCCGTTCGAGGCACCTCAAAAACCAGAAATAAGAATTGATACTACACAAATGAGTGCTGAAGAAGCAGCAGAGCAGATTATTGACTATCTTAGTCGCTCTTGAATTCTTTTTGCAACTTCATCCCATTGTAGTGAATCTCTTAATTCAACAATAGACTTCCTCGAAGCCTCAAGTTCGTCTTCTGAAATCATTGAGATACTAGCAACAATATCGTCCACAGAATTACCTCGCATCCTAATTGCTCCACTAACATC
>CAXGTB010000037.1:0-10663 GCA_964012565.1 uncultured euryarchaeote
GAAGTCGAAAAGGTTCAGAAAATGGCAGTGCTGAAGCCTATCAAGAAACTAGAATCAGTCGAGGCAAAGACCACAGTGTTGAAACCAGTCACCACGCAGGTCCTATCTCCTAACAAAAGAAGAGGAGCCCCTCCTTCTTCAGCCCCCGGAGTTAAGCCAGGTTCAAAGTCAGAGATTAAGCCGATAGCGACACTGAGACCATTAACCACGTTGATTCCTATTGAGCCAAAGAACACCGATTCAACAAAAGAAGAGAAGTGAAACATCAAACACTTCATTCCGAGCCATTCATAGGTCACGTGACCTTGGGTCCAGGTATGAGGAAGGCTATCGCAGTCATTCTTGCATTTTTACTCCTACCAATCTTAACAGACGTAGAAGCCGAATCTAATTTGATTGATGTGGGAACAATCGATACTATCGATGGAAGATTTGTACACACTTCATTTAGTTCATCATCGACAATTATTACCCTGACTACAGATGGTAATTTGTCTGAACACTTCTGGGGCAGCGGGGAGCTGATCACTCAATGGTCAATCGAATTGAATATATCAGCAAATTCAGCCAATCTGGATTCAACCGGATTGCAAGTAGCCGTAGCACATACAGGAGGAGTATACGTAATCAACACTCAATCGAGAACGATAACTTCAGACTTTAGTTCTAATAACTCCGTTGATTATGTCCAATGGGATTCTGAAGGTGATATGTGGTATGGATTCTTTGGCGGTGAACGTCGTGCTAAAGAGTTCAGCAATGGTGTTGAAACAGGCGATGGCACCCAGTCTCATAACACTGCTATGACTTCAATGACAATTATCTCCCAGGATAGAATTGTAACTGGTGGAAGAGATAACCTTGTCAAGGTTTCAACAAATGATGGAACTTTGGAAAGAAGTATTGCAGATTTCAATTCATACCCAACCCAAATCATCAATGATGGGAATGGGAACATAATTGTTGGATGTGCAAATGGCGATTTATTCAGATATGATTTTACAGATTGGACAAAGGAAGAAATGTCAATCTCCAGTGGTCAGAGTATTTACTCCATTTCAATCGATGATGATGGTACAATCTTTGTTGGTACACAAAATGGTAGAC
Source organism: uncultured euryarchaeote (assembly GCA_964012565.1). Classification (GTDB taxonomy): domain Archaea; phylum Thermoplasmatota; class Poseidoniia; order Poseidoniales; family Poseidoniaceae; genus MGIIa-K1. The sequence continues at coordinate 1,108 of CAXGTB010000037.1, forward strand.
TTCATCAAATTAATTCAACAACATTCGTTGAAGAGGAAGAGTATTCTTCTTCTGGAAGAGTAATCTTGGGCACATTTGGTACTTCAGGTGAATTATTCATAATCTCAACATCATCTACCTCTTCAAAAATCAGGCTATACGATTTAGATAATGACGGTGATGGAGTTACAGATAGCCAAGACGCATTCCCAATGGATTCAACCCAGTCCGAAGATTCTGATGGAGACGGCTATGGTGACAATTCACAAGGAAATAATGCAGATCAATTCCCCGACGATATTTCTCAATGGCAAGATACAGACGGCGATGGATATGGAGATAATCCAGATGGCAATGATTCAGACGTGTTCCCAACCAACCCAGATCAGTGGATAGATTCAGATGGTGATGGCTATGGTGATAACATCAACAAACAAGGTGGAGATAGATTCCCTGATGATTCAACTCAGTGGGAGGACTCTGATTCGGATGGCTTTGGTGATAATTTAAGTGGCGTTAATGGCGATAATTGTCCCAACCAGAATGGGTATTCAACATTGGATAGGCTAGGTTGCAGAGATTCGGATAGCGATGGTTATTCGGATCCAACTGATGATTGGACAGTATCCGATGGGGCAGATTTTGCAATCTATGATGATAGTCAATGGTCAGATTCAGACGGCGATGGATACGGGGACAACTTACAAGGTAATGATCCGGATGCTTGTCCAACTGAATGGGGCAATTCTACAAGCGCGTATATCCCAGAGATTTCAGGTGATGGATCATTGACATTGACATATACCGTAACTGAAAAATTCGGCTGTATTGACACTGACGGAGACGGATTCTATGATTTCGCAGACGACATGCCTAATGATGCAAGGGATTACATTGATTCAGATGGCGATGAAGTTGGTGCAAGCCAAGATTATAATGATTCAAACAAACTTGTACAAACTGTTGAAGACTATTGCGCTTTAGTCTCTACAGATGTTTCCGAGACCTGCCAAGGAGTAAGAGATGCTGATTACCAGGAATATGTTTCAGACAAGATTTCAGATGGTAAAACACCCCTAGATTACTACGCCTGGGTAAATTCCGTTGAAGCAGAGGAAGAAGAAGCATCCTCCAGTGAAAAATATATGGACACAGCAGCCGAGATATTACCATTCTTAGGCGCAGGTTTTGCATCAATCGTTGCAGTCCTGTTGATTTATGCAGGAATAGGAAAAACTCGTCGCCGTCGAGCATTAGTAAAGACGTACGGAGTACCATTCATCCCTGATGGAGAAAACAGTGCGGAAGCCGAAGCATTGGAAGGAAAAGCTGGGCTTTCGGGTTCGGGCGGCGTGGAATCTGACAAGTTTTGGGATGATGATGTTGCACCTATGGAGGTGGCAGTTGGTGACGATGGTAATGAGTTGGGAACTGGTTTCGATGACATCGACGTTAAAGGAGAAGTTTCAACATCTCAGAACGCAGAGATAATGGAAGAATCATCATCTCTCGAGGAATTAGCTGGTTTGCCAGAACAGACCTCGGCAAATGAAATCAAGCCAGCGTCTCAACAACCAGAACCAACAGCGCCTCCTGAAGCACCACCATTACCTGCAGAGGGATTGCCTGAAGGTTGGACCATGGACCAATGGAAATGGTACGGTGCTGAATGGCTCGCTAAACAAGGAAAGTGATTATTCAGCTCGCCAAGCGATTGGTAGGCTAGATTTCAGTTCTCCTAATTGATCTCCTGTGTAAACAGGTTTTCCATCGACTTTCAAGGTATTTGCAATCAGCCACAATACTGCGTTCCAACTCTTCGGTCTTGCAAATAACTCAACCTCGCCCAATGTTGCTTTTACGAGTAATTTACCTGCATCACTATTGCCATCAAAAATAGCGTGTACTAGGTCATTGGTTGAGAGTAAGTGCCCTGGAGGTCTCCAATCCATCAACTCACCTCAAACCTTGAATGGAGCTAAATTCAATCGCTGTACTAAATGTTCAGAACTAACGTCTGCGACTTCTTTCATCTGAGTACGAAGGGCTTCTAATTCTCCGTTCATTTTTGCTAATTTGTGTGCTCTAATCATCTCGGTCAGAAACGAATCTACACTGCGATGTCCGTCCATTGTTCGCAATGTGTTCAATTGTCTTCTAACTTCATAACTTACACTTACTGAGGTCATCCCTTCCCCGGTCATGACTTCCTTGCACGCTGTTGACTACTTGAATCCCGCGCGTAACCATCATCGAATAATGCTGGTTTGAGCACTCATTCAAAATGACCGGCCTTGTTTCTCCAGCAGCAATCGAGGATGTTCTGTAACTCCGAATTGCCTTCGCATTTCCTGGACGCGTCCATGATATTCTTTTGTAAGAGACCAGTATTCTCTGCTACCGGCTCCTGCTCCACTCTTGCTTGGATTATTGAGAATGACAGTTGGTGCACCAGTCCATGCTGCTTCAGCGACCTTTGCCAATCTTCGTATTGGTGTTTTGAATACCTTTTTGGGAATCTTGGATTGGACCTCATTGCAAACGTGTAGGGATAACTTCGAGCGCTGATCAACCATAGTCATTGCAACACCAAATATCTTCAAATTTCGATTAATTCTCTTTTGAATCATTTTTACACTGTTCATCAGCATACTGAAACCTTCCAGTGCGTAATATTCTGCTTGTACAGGAATAAATACCCAGTTTGCGGCACATAGGGCATTGATTGATAATAGGCCGAGTGATGGAGGTGTATCGATGATTATGTGGTCAAATTTGTCAATAATTGGGGCCAGTGCTTCTCTCAGTCTGGTTTCACGTCCTATTCTGTGACTAAGTTCAATCTCTGCTCCCGAGAGATGGATGTCACTTGGAAGAAGCCAAAGATTGTCAATCGACAAATCCTTTGGCACTCTATTCGAGTTGTCGTTTCTTTTCGACCACGCTTTTTGCATTGAATCGGTGAGTTCTTGCGGAGAAATCAGATATTCTTCCATCAACGGTAGTTCTTCGCCTCCGTCATTAACTAGCAAATCGTATGCGGTTTTCTTGATTTTTTTCTTTTCGACACCAAAGGATGTTGCACAATTTCCTTGCGGATCTAAATCAATCAGCAATACCTTTGCTGGAGGGACTTTGAATTTTTGATTACCCTTTGCTAAAGCAGCTGCTAGGTTGACTGCAGTAGTTGTTTTTGCACATCCACCTTTTTGATTTGCAACCGCTACTACCATCTTGTAAGGATTCATTCAACCACCTCGAAACTTGCTGCCGTGAACCTGCGAGTTAGGCGCCCCTCTGTAAAGAGTCGCATTTGTCGAGTAGTCATCATCCCTGTTGTATAACAGGAACTGGAACTTCGGATAGAATCTTTCTAACAATGTGCATTCCGGTAATTCCACGAATCTTTGCTTCTGGCTTCATTACGATTCTGTGAGAGATAATTTGCAATGCGATTCCTTTGATATCGTCAGGTATTACGTAATCCCTTCCATCGATTGCAGCCGCAGCACGGCCGGTCTTGAACAACGATTGGCTAGCACGTGGCGATGCTCCGTTTACAACACGGTGATCTTCACGAGTTCTTTGTACAATTTCAACGATGTAAGATAGAATCGCAGGGTCGACGTGTACGGTCTCTAGGGCCTTTTGCATTGCGACCACTTTCTTTGGTGAGGTGATTTGCTCAACATCGTGAGCATCCTTTCCACGTAACTTACGTCGTGCTAGAATAGCCTTTTCTTCTGCTCGGTCAGGGTAACCCATACTCATCTTCATCAGGAAACGATCCATCTGAGCTTCAGGAAGAGGATATGTTCCTTCTTGCTCGATAGGGTTCTGGGTAGCAAGTACAACGAAAGGAGCAGGTAGCTTGTGTGTGATACCTTCGATTGTCACCTGCTTCTCTTCCATAGCTTCAAGCAAAGCAGCCTGTGTCTTTGGCGGAGCACGGTTGATTTCGTCCGCTAGTAAAATGTTAGAGAATAGCGGACCTGCACGTAGTTTGAATTCACCAGACTTTTGGTCGAACATGTATGTTCCCATGATATCGCTTGGTAGCAGGTCAGGTGTGAACTGAACACGCTTGAATTTACATCCTAATGCACGAGCGAATGTGTTGGATAGTAGCGTCTTTGCTAGACCGGGGAAATCTTCTAGCAACATGTTACCATTTGATAGAATTCCAACGGTTACTCTGCGTAGATTTTCGTTCTTACCAATGATAACCTTTGACACTTCGCCCATCAATGAATTTGCAATTGAAGATACGGTGGCAATAAGGTCCTTTGTGCGATGGTCGCCTGCTGGCGCTCCTGCTTGGAATCCTGCGTTCATACTATTAGCACTCCTCGGTACAAGAAGACAACCACCTCATTCCATACTTCAAGGTATTGCGTCAATAAGTCGTTGAATATCATAGCCTGTGACGCTTGTATCATCGTCCCCAAAAGTGGTCTTGCTTGCGATGTAAGCGTGTAATCTCTTCAAGAATTTCTTCTTCAATCGGAGTAAGTTCGAGTTTGCGTAAACGCTTTGCATGAGCAGATGGAATATCCACCCAGAATTCATCCCCTTCCTCAATCTGTCTTCCAACAGTAGGGCCCATGACTGCGACGGCTAATTCTTCACCTTGATGGCCTTGCTTAACTTCCTCGCTTGCTCTAGTGCGCAAGCTTCTGATTTGGCCAATCGGAGTGCCATCGAGTTTCATGATCTTTTGTCCGACATGAACTCTTCCTCCAACAACTCTCATTCCAACAATCGCTGGACCCTTGTTTCTGAATGTGTGATCTTTCAGATACAACAAGTGTCCTGGATATACAAGATTCTCTCTTGCAGCAGCATCCATTTCAGCTTTGGTAGAGTCTCTCCATTCTTCGAATTCTTCAAGAATTCGGTAAATGATATCTGCACTAATAAATTTGATTTCTGCATCTTTTCCTTCCAGTTTTGATTGAACTTCTGCGTTTCCTTTTACCGAGAACCCTAAGATGATTTGATTTAGAGGGTCATCAGCACACTGCGCAGTAATAATGTCTCTTTTATTGACTGGCCCAACGGTTGCCATTCTGATTGGAATTTCCATTTTGTTTAGTTCGAAGGCCAAAGCCTCTAGCCCACCAACAGTATCGGCTTTTATGACCACGCCTTCTTCAGCGATGTCAACGGATATTTTCGTTTCCTTGTATGCTTCCTTTTCAGCAATATCTCTTGCCTCATCTGTATTTGTCTGACGGAGGGTAGTTCCTGCCAGGACGTTTTCTAGATTAGGAGCGAGTATTTTCAGTCCACAAGCAGCAACAGCATTGTCACAGGCTTCCCAGCGATCACCAGCATCTCTCATTTCCGACATTCCTTTGGGCCTAAACATGCCCTTTATGTGAGTGCTAAATGGGCCGTCAGCACCAACAAGAGTGATGCTGTCACCTACATTCAATTCGCCTCGATTAAGAATTACATCGATGGTTTTACCCAATCCCCTCTCGTCTTTCATTTCGAGAACAGTACCTTCTCCGTCGCCAAGTGTGTCTCTTAGGCGATCTTCTAGGAATCTTTCTGCAAGGCCGACAGTCACAGTAAGAAGATCTTGTAATCCTTCTCCATCCTTTGCAGAGCAGGGTACCATTGCAAGATTTGACTTGAAATCGCGAATCTTGTCATAGCGCTCAATATTGAAACCATGCTCGCTGAATTGGCCTAGTAACTTCCAATACTTTTCGTCAAAGAATTGCTTAACGTCATCCCTTTGGTTTGCCCATGATTCAATGAACGACCTTCCTCTTTCAGTTCTCCAACCGTGAATACGATCAACCTTATTGGCTGCGACAACGAATGGTGTTTTCTTGTCTCTTAGTATTCTCAGACTTTCAATAGTCTGCGGTTGTAAACCTTCCATCACATCTACTACTAGAATTGCGATATCAGCAAGTGCTCCACCTCTGCTTCGCAAACTTGTGAAAGAATGGTGTCCGGGAGTATCAATGAATAGTAATCCAGGGCTATTGAAATCCTTGCCGGCAGTCATTGCTGCGCATGTTTCATTGAGAATTTTTGCAGGAACTTCAGTAGCGCCAATATGCTGAGTTATACCACCAGCTTCTCGATCCATTACACTTGCTTGCCTTTCGCTTCCAAGAGATCTGAAGTGGTCAAGAACACTGGTTTTACCATGGTCGACATGGCCCAATACTGACACGATTGGTTGACGCTGCCATCCGAGATTTTTGACCTCTTCTTCAGGGACTAAATCCTCTTCTGACATATTAAAATCTCCAATTGGATTTTTCAATTTTGCAATTGAAGTTCAATTTCACTCATAGACCCAAGATTGACTATCTTGGACCCAGTTGTTTATGCCCTCAGGGAACCACAATCCGAGTTCGAATTCTGCTGTTTCAGGAGCGTCGGATCCGTGAATCATATTGTATCCAATATCCATTCCAAAATCTCCTCTGATTGTTCCTGGAGCAGCTTCTCTTCCATTGGTCGGACCAATTAGATTTCTTGCTACACTGATAGCGTCTCTTCCAGACCATGCCATACAAACGACAGGTCCACTAGTTACGAACTTAATCAGACCTGGGAAGAAAGGCCTCTCAGAGTGAACCGCATAGTGTTCCTTTGCGATTTCCTCACTAGGAATTACTTGTTTTAATCCAACAAGTTGTAGTCCCTTTCTTTCAAATCTCTGGATGATTTCTCCAACCAATCCTCTTTGCACACCATCAGGCTTTACCATAACATAGGTAGTCTCCATACTAATTCCACCAATGCCTGCGACTGGCAAGCCCTATTTGAGCGCAACGATTGTAGAAAACTAGCCAATATGGCTCAGATTCCGCCCTTTACGTAATGACGGGTCCACTTTACCTTGCGTGAGTTTCGCTTTAGCTTGACTGCATTTTTGCGAGCTTTGCTGTTTGCGAACCACTGGACAGTTCCATCTCTACGGATGAACATCAGTCCTGTTCCGGGTTCGATAATTTCTCCGGAGAAACTGCAGATTCTTTGTTCTGGCATTATGATCACCTATAGTTGAGTTTACGGGCTTCTCGGCCAGTATCGATTAGCATTAGTATATCACCGACACGAACAGGTCCTACCACGTTTCTTGTGATAATTCGACCAACGTCTCTTGGATTAGGCGCATCATTAACACGCACTTTCACTTGAGTAGCTTCTCCGGTCATTCCGGTTCTACCTACAATTTCGACGACCTCAGCAGGCCATCCTCCGAGTTCTTCAGACATTTCTTATTCCTCCGAAATCAGTGGTATCTTCAGTTGGAAAGCCCCTTGATGAGCTCTACAACTTCGTTGAATTTTTCTTGAGCACCCTTTGAAACTTCTAGAAGAGCAAGTGATGCTGTTTTGACGCCGTTTGGCATTCCTGCTTCCTTTGCTAGGAACTCTTGGCTAGGAACGTATCCAAATGGAATATCTTTCTCAGCGCAGATTAGAGGAATGTGAGCCAGTAATTCTGGCGGGTTAACATCCTCTGCCATAATGATGAACTTTGCAGTACCGCGTTCTGCAGCCTTAGTTACCTCATTAGATCCTTTCTTCATTCTTCCGTTGTTGTTTGCCTGAACCATCTCGTAGATCTTGTCTGCGACATCGCTAGGGGTTTCGTATGACACGTGTGCACTCATTGAAATCACTCTCATGCTTATGTGAAGCAAGGTTGCGCAGAACCTCTTGAATATAAACACCACGGATTGGTAATATGGGCCTACATTCCTAGATCCTTCAGGATATTACGCACACCACGAGCCAGTGCGGCACCTCCTGAAATCACAGCGCGCCTATTTGGGAGACTGGAGGTTGCATGCACGCCGTCGACGTGATTTGATAGCCGGGCGATGGCTCCTCCGGTAAACAAACCATGAGTACATGCGGCGTGCACTTCAACCGCACCTTGGCTTCTAAGAGCGTCTGCAGCTTTACAAATCGTACCTCCGGTCGCTATCATGTCATCAACGATAGCCACGATTTTACCATCGACTTGCAAATCTTTGGCTTTGTGTACAATAGTATGAGCATCTATTCTTGTTTTTTCAAGATAGGAGAATGGTAGATTTATTGCTTCTGCAACAGCGCCGGCTCTATCTATCGCTCCTTTATCAGGAGATAGAATAAAGTCTGGATTGACATTCTGTTTAAGGAAAACTGCAATTTCAGGCATGGCAGATGTAAATGCCACAGGTATCGGCATTTCTTCCAAAGCAGCAGGTGCATGTAAATCGAAAACGACAATCCCGTCGCAATGTGCAGCAAGCAGCCTTCCAATCGCTTTCGCACTGATCGCTTCGCCTGGGCGGAATCTTTTGTCTTGCCTTGAATATCCAAAATATGGAATTGCAACGATGACTCCCGGGCCAACAGGATTCATCGATTGAGGGCCGATTTCTTTCAGATTTTCTGTACGTCCGGCTCTAACGTCTCTTAACGCTTCCAATAATAGCAGAGTTTCTACAATTCCTGCATCAGGGAATGTGTTTGATACCAAAACAACAGGCTCTTTACGAACAGCTTCAATCGAATGTTCGGGGATTCTGATATATCCTTCAGAATCTGGGAATCTTCTTGCTTCGAGGGAGTGGTGTTCCCAGCCTAATTGTTCTGCTAGGTCAATTGCGAGTTCCCTGGAGTTGCTCCCAGAAACCACTACCATGTTGCCAGTGCCGGTGCGGGGGCTAAATGAGGGTTCTCATGTTCAATAGAATTTTACAGTTATACGGAAACTGTCAATAAAACAGTTACTGTAATCGATTAATGGTGCGCGAGGCAGGACTTGAACCTGCGACCTCCCGGTTATCAGCCGGGTGCTCCAGCCGACTAAGCTACCCGCGCAAAGGCAGTTCGCCGACCCACCTTCCCGTGATAAAGACGACGGTAAGGTCATTCCTCGATTATAGCATCGGGGTCGTTTGCTTGCAAGTATGAAGGCAAGCCTAGCAGTTTGTCGAATGTTCTAGACAGAACAACTTCGTCCAAGCGCTCACGAGTTCTAGCGAGAGCTGTAATTGGAATATTGATTGTGCCATCGATGCCATATTGCATCTGTATGCCAATTCTTGTCTTCACGACTACGGCGCGGTAGGTTCTCTTAATTTTCACTAGATCGGTAATTACTCCGATTTCCATTCCTTGGTTATCGAGAACTGCTCTGTCCATCATTTCATCTGGAGCGTATAGTTTCTCATCGATTCTAACTGTGTTTCTCCAGCGTCTCTGAAGTTCTCTCATTGATTTTGAGAGTTTTACAGCACCGTCATTTCTGATACTGTGTATTAGTTCCTTATGTAATGGTGCGAGTTCAGCAGGTTTACGCATAAATTCGTCTGCAACTCCTGGCTCTACCATTATGCGCATTGAGCGCACTCTTGCTTCGTTCGGGTGGTGTCTCTCTCCTACGATAACTCCCACCTTTGTGTCGTTCACATATACATCTCTTTGGAGTAGCTCCTGGATGTCATAATCGTTGTTCGGCATTTTTCCCATCTCCTTGGTCTTCGGGCACTTGACCAATCTATCCTCGACAGTGGCGACTATTATACTTGCCCCCTTCTAAGAAT
>CAXGTB010000038.1:0-10115 GCA_964012565.1 uncultured euryarchaeote
ATTTTCAGTGACATTCTAACCCCTCTACCAAGTTTAGGATATGACGTAGAGTATGGCGGAGGTATCAGAATAAGTGAATTCAGTCTTGATGATGTCAATGACTGGACTAAGTTTAGTGCAAGAAAGCATGCTCCTTGGGCAGCAGATGGATTGAAATCAGTTGGAGAAGAACTCGGTGAAACCACTGCTAGACTTGGTTTCGTAGGCTCTCCTTGGACTATTTGCATGTACTTGTTATCAGGAGGAACTGGTGACAAAGATTTCCATAATGCTCGTGCTAAGGTCTATTCAAATCCTGAAGAAGCACAACACATGTTGATGAAGATGGGTGAGATTGTAGGTGACCTATTAGCGGACCAAGTTATTCACGGTGGCGCAGATGCAGTACAGCTTTTCGATACCTGGGCTGGATTGTTATCTCCGGAAATTTACCGCAAGTTTGCAATGCCTGCTACAGCAAAAACCATCGAAGTTTTCAGGGAAAAGGTAGGAGAAGAAGTTCCGATTATTCACTATGCAAAAGGATCAGGACACTTACATTCCGACATAAGAGATCTTGATTTGAACGCAATTTCTCTAGATTGGAGAGACAACTTAGCGGTTAACCGTGAGCAATTTGGCGATAAATACGCATTCCAAGGAAACCTCGACCCTTCATTATTGCATGGCTCTACAGAAACAGCAAAATTAGCCACTCGCCAAGTACTAGACGCGGCAGGTGATAAGCCAGGTCACATTTTCAACCTTGGACATGGATTTGCTCCATCTGCTAGAATAGAATGTGTGGAAACAGTCCTAAGAGAGATAGTAGGTGAGTGAATATGCGCCAGATGATGGTGGATATGGTTCATCGAATACAGGATGAAATCTGTGAAGCTCTCAAAGAAATAGATGGTGTCGATTATCGTCAAGATGAATGGACAAGACCTGAAGGTGGAGGCGGTAGAAGTCGAGTCTTTTCAGGAGGCAAGGTGTTTGAAAAGGCTGGAGTGAATGTAAGTGTAGTTCATGGTACTCTAAGCCCTCAAGCCGCAGCTAGTATGGGTGGAGGTCATGAATTACAAGGCAAGGACCTAGATTTCTTTGCTACCGGTGTTAGTTTAGTGCTTCATCCTCACAATCCGATGGCCCCTACCGTACACGCAAACTACCGTTATTTTGAGCGAGGCGAGGGAAAAAAACCAGGCAGTTGGTGGTTCGGCGGTGGTGCTGATTTAACCCCGAGTTACTTGTTTGAAGAGGATGCGATACATTTCCACAAAGTGCACAAACAAGCATGCGATCGCCATGAAGTTAGCGATTATGACACATTCAAGAAATGGTGTGATGATTATTTCCACATAAAACACAGAGGTGAAAGAAGAGGCCTTGGTGGTATATTCTTTGATGACATCAATACAGCAAGCAGAGAAGATTGCTTCGCTTTTGTCACAGACTGTGCAGAGTCCTTCTTGTCCTCATATCTTCCAATTCTTGAAAAAAGGAAAGATATGCCATATACACAAAACCACAAAGCATGGCAACAAATTAGGAGAGGGAGATATGTGGAATTCAACTTGGTTTATGATAGAGGTACAACATTCGGTTTGACTACAAATGGAAGGATAGAGAGTATCCTCATGTCATTACCACTGACTGCACGCTGGGAATATTGTCACGAAGTTGACGGGGACAGTGAAGAGGAACTTTTGCTTGAAGTACTGCGCAACCCGAAAGATTGGATTACTGAATGAGATTGGGATTTCTATGTCAGATTTGGATAAATGGGTTCTTCATGGCGATGAAATGCGCCGACCCCTACTCGTTAATCCAAAGTTAGGTGAATCCTCCAAATTGGTTATTGTTGGTGGTGGCTTAAGTGGATTATGCTGTGCTTATCGTATAGCCAAAAAAAGGCCAGATGTTGAAGTCATTATACATGAGCAGTCATCGCTTTTAGGCGGAGTAATCTCTACCTGGAAGGAAGACGATTGGATTTGTGATGTGGCAGTTAATGCATCAAGGCCACATCCTGCTTTCTGGAGATTAATCAATGACCTTGAATTAGGTGAAATTTTGAAACCCTCAAAATCAGATGCAAAATCAAGATGGGTATTGCTTGATGGAAAGCAGCATAAATTATCGTGGCGCACTCTTTTCAAAATAGGTCCAATGAAACTACTTAGCTCTATCAAGAAGGCGAGAATGGGTGGATTCTCTGTTGCTCAAGTAATTCCAAATAAGCAGATTGCTGATGCGATGTGTTTAGGGATTGTTAACGAAACCTCAGAGAATGTTGATGCCGATTTTTTATTCCCTTCACTTACAAAATTTGGTCAAAATCCACCGCTAAAGAAGTCTAAACTTAACAAACTAATTTCACAATCTTATCCAATATTTACCCCCAAAAAAGGTACAATTGCTTCTCTTGCCGGAGGCATGCAAACGTTAGTTGATACTCTTTCAGAGCAGATTTCAAACCTTGACAATGTGACTGTAGTTTGCGGTAATAGTGCAGAATCTCCAAGTGCTATTGCAACCAACTACGACGTTCCATTAGAATCGGTAATTTGGGCTGCACCAAATCCTGAGATAGATCAAGATTCTTCCGAAATATCGATATTTGCAATTGGTTACACAGAACAACAAGTTTCTCACATCAAAAAAGGATATGGGACTCTAATTCCTGATGTCAAAATTCCAATTAGTGGAATTCTGCATGAAAGTGATGTTCATAATTCTCAAAGATGTCCCAAAGGACATCGTCTATTTCGATTGATGGTCCCTCACAACCGTTGGGATAACGACTTGAATTCGGTGCAAGAATGCGCAGAATCTCTTCTAGCTACTAATCCAATTATTTTCAAGAAAATAGGTGAGAGGAAAATACCTCATTACAAACCCGGTCACATGTCCAAGTTGTCACAAATTAGCCTAGATTGCTCATATGTTGGTTGGTCATATTCTGGAGTTTCAATAACTCATGTAATTGACCAGTCTGAAAGGATAGCAGAGTTATTCTAGTTAGGTATCTGCTTAGCGAATTTCCCTTGAACTAACTTGTATAGGCCATCAATCCAATCTTGATTGTCGTTAAGGCATTTGACTACAGATAATTCCTCTCCGCCCAATTCCATGAAATGCTCTCTAATTCCAATATCTAGTTCTTCTAGAGTTTCAAGTCCATCTGCTAAGAATGCGGGAGCGACGATTGCAAGTTTTTTGACACCCCGTTTTACAAGTTCTTCGACTTTGTTCATAGTTGATGGTTCTAGCCATTTTACTGGACCAATCCTACTCTGGTAACTAATCGACCACTGGTCACTGTTTAAACCAAGTAAACCCACCACTGTATGTGTTGTTTCGTTGCAATGATGCCCATAGCAAAGTTGGTTTGCATCAGTTTTGATGGTACAACACTCGTCCACTTTTTGACAATGAGATTTTGATTTGTCAATTCGCTTAACATGTGAAACAGGTAGTCCGTGGTAAGAAAACAAAAGATGCGTATCTTTGTCTAGATGCGGTTGAATTGATTTGGCAAGGGGTATGATGTATTCTTCATCAGTTTCGAAATGTCCCATCTCCAAGATTTCAGGTTTCCACTTCATGGCCTTGAGTTGTTTGTATGAATGCTTCAGTGATGATTCAGTAGTCGCTTGAGCATAGTGCGGAAACATTGGCAGTAAGAGTAACTCTTCAACACCTTTTGAGCGCAGTTTTTCTAGGCCAGATCTAATCGAAGGGTTGCCATATCTCATTGCAAATTCAAATTCTATATCATCTGTCATTGAATTAAGCGATGTTGTAATTCTGTCAGAATATACTCTAAGTGGTGAACCATCGTCCATCCAAATTTTTTGATAAAGAGGGGTGATCTTTCTTGGTCTAACACGTAAGATAATTCCTCTTACTAAGAACTGCCTGATGAGATACGGAGCATCAATTACGTCCGGGTCCAGAAGAAATTCTCTTAGGTAATTCCTGATGGATTTGACAGTGGGTTCATCAGGAGTGCCCACATTGATTAGAAGCACTCCCTTCTTTTTCATGGATGCTGCTTCAGTGAATTGCTAATAATGATTTGTTATAGTCCGTTTTATTGAGGTCTAGTTAGAGAATTAATCTCTTTCCGCAACAAATCAATTAGGTTTACTATGCACATTTTGCAAATAATGTACTGGTCATGCTAAATAGGGCAGGCAGTCGGCCTTGGTTGGAGGTCATGGGATGGAGGTCCGTTTTTCCGATTTGGGTATTAGTACTCAAATGTGCCATGAGCTCAAGCGAGCAGGTTTCACTGAACCGTTTGAGGTTCAAAGAGAAACGATCCCAGACATGATGCTTGGTAGAGATGTTTGCTGTCGAGCTCCTACTGGAAGCGGTAAGACACTTGCCTTTGGAATTCCTATGCTGGAAAGAGTTGGCAGAGGGGAACCTAGCCTTCCTAAAGCCCTTATTTTGACTCCTACCAGGGAACTTGCTGAGCAAATACACGGCGTATTGGATCCAATTGCTTGGGGATTGAACCTGAAGGTAATGCCAATTTACGGAGGAGTATCTTATTCTAAGCAAATTAGAAGACTGGATAAAGGCGTTGATGTTGTTGTCGCTTGTCCAGGTAGATTGCTAGATTTGATTGATAGAGAGAATGTATTCCTAGACGAGGTTGAAATTGTAATCTTAGATGAAGCCGACAGGATGGCAGATATGGGATTCACAGAGCCTGTGTGTCAAATTTTGGAAGAGTGTTCACCAAAGCGTCAGACCATTATGTTCAGTGCGACTTTAGACGATGAGGTTGCACACATTCGTGATAAGTATCAGAAAGAACCTCAGATAATTGAAATCGGTCCTGAGGAGATATCAGTTACTGAAATGAATCATCATTTCTGGTTAATGCCGAATTCTATGAAATGCAAAATTACTTCTGAGGCAATTCGTAAATCTGGTCGAGGTTTCGTCTTTTGTCGGACTCGAGCAGGCGTGGATAGAGTTGCTGACGAATTGGAAAATGAAGGATTGCGTGTAACCAGCATTCATGGCGGAATGCCACAGAAAAAGCGTTCTCAAGCAGTGGAAGAATTTGGTGAAGGTAGAACTCATGCAATCGTTGCAACAGACGTAGCTGCTCGTGGTCTTGACATCAAAGGAGTCCATTGTGTGGTACACTTTGATCCTCCAGAAAACGGAAAGGCGTTCAAGCACCGTTCTGGTAGAACTGCTCGCGCTGGCGGTTCAGGCAACGTTTTCAGTTTAGTACAAAACCCTCAGAAGGGCAAATGGTCTAAAATCCAAAAAGAAGTTGGACTGAATATCAAATTCTCGACACCTGAATTCAAAGATGTCATCAAACACGAGGACACCTCCCACATACCTTCACCCTCTAGGAGAAGAGGCGGTCGTAACTCCAGAGATCGTAAAGATCGAAGAGGTCGTCCAAATGATGGTAATAATCGTAACCGGGACCGTAAGCACTACGGTAGAAGAAACGGCAATGACAACTCCAGAGGCGGTAATCGTGGCTCAAGAGGTAACAACCGTGGCGGCCGTGATGGCGGCCGAGATGGTGGAAGACCTGGTGGCCGAGATGGAGGCCGAGGAGGAGGCCGAGATGGTGGAAGACCTGGTGGCCGAGATGGTGGCCGAGGTGGAGGCCGAGATGGTGGAAGACCTGGTGGCCGAGACGGTGGCCGTTCAGGTGGAGGTGGAAAACCTCGATTCAATCGAAACAACCGTCCACCAAAAGGCCCTGGGCGTAGTCGTGGACGTGGCGGCGACAATAAGGGTAAATCGAGGAACAATCACAATCGCAGATGAATCTGCTTGTGCTGCATCGGAAACAGGGTTTGATATACTTCAAACGCGCAATGCTGCTTATGATTGACCTTAGTAGACGCATAAGCGCTTTTACTCAGAGGTCAGTTTCGCTCAGTGCTACATCCTTGATCATGCTGATGTTTCTATCAGTTTTGACACCAATAATCTCTGCGCAAGATATCGAGGTTAAGCAATTAGGTGCTCCCTTGAGTGATAACCCCGAAGATGCACCGCTAACATACTCCTTTTCTCCTGCAATTAGAGCCGCATTTGCCCGAGTAAGTGACATCTCACAATACTCGCACTCAGAACTACAATCAACCGAAGAATGGGTTGTTGTAAGTTCACAAAAAATAGGTGAACCTACTGGATTATTGGCTAACACCTGGTATGTAGAAGTAGAACCTAGTATCGCATTATCACATTTTTCAAAATTACAATCCAATGGTGAAATCGAAGTCGCTTATCCACTTGTAGAAAAGCAACACATTCCTCGATGGATTCCCAATGACCCATATTTCTCAAACCAATGGCATCTTGAAAATACTGGACAAGATAACGGTGTATCTGGAGAAGATGTCAACATTACCGGTGCATGGAACAGTGTAAAGGGTACTGGAGTCGTTATTGGAGTAGTAGATGATGGCCTAGAATGGGATCATGATGATTTATCTGCAAATTATGAATCTAATCTGGATTATGATTATTGCAATTATGATACAGACCCAACCCCTGCAGGCTGGGATGCTCACGGAACAGCAGCGGCTGGAGTTGCAGCAGCAACTGGGAACAACGGAATAGGCGTTAGTGGTTCAGCACCAGACGCCTCTTTGGCAGGATTGATGTTGATTGCTTGTAGTAATTCTGACACCGATGAAGCAAATACACTCTCTCATCTAAACAATGACATCGATATCTACAGTAATAGTTGGGGCCCCTCGGACAATGGAAATACTTTGTCAGGTCCAGGCCCATTGACGATTGCTGCCTTTGAAGACGATGCATACAACGGTAGAAATGGCCTAGGTAATGTCATTACATGGGCGGCAGGAAATGGCCTATCCAATGAGGATGATTCAAATCTTGATGGCTATGCTAACAGTCGTTTTACAATCTCTGTAACCGCAGTCGACCACGATGGTGACCAGACTACCTACGGGGAGCCTGGTGCAAATGTTCTGATTAGTTCACCATCCGATGGAAGTGGAGTTGGAATTACAACTACGGATAACTCTGGAAACAATGGATATACTGGCAGCGATTACACCAGTAATTTCGGCGGTACATCTAGTGCGACTCCTTTAGTTTCGGGCATAGTAGCTTTGATGCTGGAGGCTAACTCAAACCTCACCTGGCGAGATGTACAACAGATTCTTGTTGAAAGTGCGAGAAAGAATCACCAAAACGATCCAGGGTGGAATACTAACGGAGCTGGACATGAATTCAATCACAAGTATGGATTTGGTGTGGTAGATGCAGGACATGCAGTTGACTTAGCAACAAATTGGGACACCCTAGACCCAGAGGTCAACGTGACCAGCGGTAGAATTACGGTCTCACAAACAATTCCCGATAATGAACCAAATAATCCTGTAGTCTCAAATCATGTGGTTTCAGAATCTCTGATTGTTGAATCGGTTGACGTGATTTTTGATGCAGATCACAATTACAGAAGCGACTTAGATGTAACATTGATTTCTCCAGATGGTACAGAATCAGAATTGGTTAACTATTTCGCAAACCGCGACAATGGCAACAACTACAACGAGTGGCAATTCAATAGCGTACAGCATTGGGGCGAAATTTCAGCAGGAACTTGGACATTAGAAGTCTATGATGATGGGAACCAAGACGAAGGAATATGGAATCACTGGGAATTGGTGATTCACGGAACTGAGGTCGATTTAGATAGCGATGGTGACGGTATTACAGACTCAAACGAGACTGATGTTTATGGAACAAATCCTAACAACCCAGACTCAGATTCGGATGGTTTGAATGATTATGTTGAAATTTTCACTACTGGAACAGACCCAGTTGATGCAGATACAGATGATGATTTCTTGAATGATGGAATTGAAGTCAATGTCAACAACACAGATCCATTTGATAATGACACCGATGACGATGGACTAACCGATGGTCTAGAGGTTCTGAATTATTTCACAAATCCACTAGTTGCTGACCCAGATGATGATTCTGATGGCTACTATTGGTTCCAAGACTGTAATGATTCAAACCCGATGATATACCCAGCAGCTCCTGAATTATTGAATGGTATTGATGACGATTGTGACATATTCTGGGATGAGGGATTCAATTCTACAGATGCAGATACTGATAATTTGTCTGATTATTCTGAATATCATTCCTATGGTACCAACTGGACTAATCAGGATACTGATGGGGATTTACTTACTGATGGAGATGAGGTGCTAGTCTACTTTACCAATCCTCTCGTCAAAGATAACGATTCAGACTTCGATGGCTGGTATTGGTTCCAAGATTGTAATGATAGTAATCCTGCTATCAATCCAGATGTAGTGGAATCACTAGATGGAATTGATAACAACTGTAACGATGAAATTGATGAAGACTTCATTGGACTTGATTCCGATTCCGACGGATTATTCGATCTGGATGAATTCAACAACCTCTCAACCGACCCATTTGACCCAGATTCAGATTCTGATGGACTTTTTGATGGATACGAATACAATAATCTCTCAACTAATCCCTTGGACAAAGATTCAGATGATGATGGTCTTGAGGATGGCACAGAAGTATTAGAGACACTCACAGATCCTCTTGTCCCCGATTTAGATGAAGACTCAGATGGGTTTAGGTGGTTTGAGGAATGTGATGATACAAATCCTCTAATCAATCCAAATCAGGATGAATTTTGGAATGGCCTAGACGATGATTGTGATGAACAAATAGACGAGGTAATCGATAGACTATCTTACATTTCTTGGACACCAACAAGTACAGATATCTTGCTCAATGCTACATTTGATAGCCTTGATTTGTCAGTTGCAGTAAATCTATCTGACGACGAAATTAACAGATTAAATCTCTCAATAACTTGGTTGAGAAACAATTCAATCATAGGCGGTGGCTTCTCGTTTAGTGAAGCTGCTTGGGACTGTGGTAACCAAACTGAGGATTTGGGAATTGTACTTTGTAACCATACTGGATTCATTGGCCCTTGGATAGTCAATGCGATAATTTCAGATGGCGTCCAAGACATCTATGTCACATGGTACGTGTCTTACGAAGTATGGCATCCTCCAGAGCCAGTTGTCGAAGAAGAAGAAAAAACGCAGGATTCTGCCTTTGACTTCGATGTAACTACAAATCAAATGATATTCATGGGACTTGGAGTATTGATAGTAATACTTCTAGCAATGTTAGTATTAGGTCGAAAGAAGCCACCACAGGCTCAACAATCGATGTTTGCTAATTCTAGGTATGAGCCAGCCCAATCACAATACACCTCTGTTCCTGGTGCACCGGTTCTGCCTCCACCTCCAGAAGCATTTGCTAAGTGGTAGTCACTCGTGCCTTGTCCACTCTGTATCGTTAGCAGTCTTGTACCAATTTTGACCGTTGTAGTTTAACCAAGAATAACCGTGTTCATCGGTTTGGTCTGCAGGAGTATCTGGAGAAGGAGTAGTTTCGATTGCTGGAATATTCTTTTGTGCAGCTTCTACAATAGGTGCTTGTTCCACATCAGTCATAGGCTCAAAGTCATCTGAAGCCATTAACAGTTCAGCATTTTCGAACTTATCATCCAACTCTGAACGTAGTCTTTCAAGACGTATTCCTTGATGAGGGCCGAGTAGACGTAGCATCAAACTGTATTCCCAGCGCAGTGCTACTTGTTCGAGTTCATCACGTGATTGTGCTTTCTCCAAGTCTTCCTCGTATCTTTCACATCGTGCGTTACGGGTTACGAATCCAAAGAGAATCCAACCGAATATTGGCAATCCGCCAAAGATACCGATTAAGTCCCAAGCACCCAATCCAATATTTCCGATTTGGATTTCAAAACTGTCTACAGGTGTAGAGTTTGGATCAAGAGGGTCTGTTCCAGCACGGATTTCATCAGCATCAGTCCATTTGTCATTATCGTCATCAGAGTCTGCATTATTTCCGATTTCGTCTCCATCTGTGTCTAGGCATTCCAGAGGGTTGTCCTTGAACGCATCAACCTCATCCATACATCCGTCTGCATCCAAGTCTCCCGGAGATGCATAACGAGGTAGAATGTCTTCAGTATCGTTGAAACCATCATTATCGAAATCGTTCAGATA
>CAXGTB010000039.1:0-10052 GCA_964012565.1 uncultured euryarchaeote
CCATCTGTCACAATCGTATCCCAAACTCCTCCACCTGCAAAACCTGCAGGAAAGAAGTTCGAAGGCGGCTCCTCTGCACAAGAGGTTGCTAGACTTCTAAGAGATGAAGCAAACGTAATTTGAGGTGAAAATAATGTCAGAGAGTGTAATTATCGCAGAAACAAACAAGGGTTCAATCGCATCAGTCACAGCAGAAATGGTAAGCGCAGCCATCGCTTTAGGAACAACTCCAACAGTCGTGGTTCCATGTACTGACGCTTCTATCGCAGATAACGCAGGATTCGAAGGCGTTAGCAAAACAATAGCCGTGAAAGGTGATTGCTTCACAAATTATGATGCTTCTTCATGGGCGGCTGCAATCGATGCAGCAGCACCAGCAGGAATTATCATCGCAGCAGCATCTCCACAATCTAAGGATCTTGCAGCAAGAATCGCTGCAAGAAGAGGAATATCAGTTGTCCAAGATGTTGTGGCAATCGATGGAATGAAATTGACCAGCCCAATTTACTCAGGTAAAGCAATGCAAACTGTTGCAATATCAGGTAATGTTGCAATTTCCGTAAGAGCAAACATATTCCAACCAGCAGGTGCAACCGCAGCAAATGTTTCAGTTGTCGACCAATCTGGTGATGTCGCTACTGCAGTTCAGGAAATAATCGCTCGCGCATCAACTCGTTTGGATGTCTCAGAAGCTAATATCATAATTTCAGGAGGAAGAGGAATGGGTAGCCCTGATAACTTCTCACACCTTGAGAAAATCGCAGACACAATAGGTGCTGCAGTTGGTGCATCTCGTGCTGCAGTAGATACATGGGATGACATCCCACACTCAATGCAGGTCGGACAAACTGGAAAGACAGTAAATCCAAATCTGTATATCGCAGTAGGAATTTCTGGAGCTATTCAACATCTAGCAGGAATGCGTTCTTCGAAGTATATCGTTGCCGTTAACAAGGATGCTGATGCACCAATATTTGCTCATGCAGACTATGGAATCGTAGCAACATGGGAAGAAGCATTGCCAGTATTGGAATCTGCTTTCTCATCGATGATGGCTTGATTATAACCAAGCACCTCTACCTCTAAATCCATCATTCAAAAATGGATTTGTTTGCTTTTCTTGCCCGATGGTAGTAAGCGGTCCATGACCAGGATGTACAATTGTATCTTCAGCAAGTGGCCAAAGTCTCTCTCTAATCATTTTCAAAAGTAGGTCAAGGTCGCCACCTGAATGAGGTAAATCGGTCCTACCAATCGATCCTTGGAAGAGGGTATCTCCGGCAAAAAGGTGATCGGGGCCATCATCAACAATCAGTCTTAAACAACATCCTCCAAGTGTATGACCCGGAGTGTGTAATATCTCAAAATCCATACCTGCAAAATTGTGTATCTCCCCATGCTCCCAGGTATTCTCTGCAATTGCTGGCTCAGGTAATGAAAAACCCCACCTCTTAGCAGATTGTTGCGCTAGACTCTGTAAAAAGAAATCATCCTTGTGCAACCACCAATCCAAAGAGTAGTGCTCCTTTAGATAGGGAATATGTCCACTGTGATCAAAATGTGCATGTGTGTTGATTAGAGCTACTACTTTCTTTTCCCCATCGTATGACCCTATTTCATCATCCGGATGCCCAATGCCTGAATCGATCCATTGGATTATTCGCTCTGAGTCTCCACCACCATCGATAATTACAGTCTCTCCATTTTCTGGATTTGTCACAATACTGCATCTCTGTTGTAGAGCTGTAACAAAGAAGTGTGAGATATTTGGAGAAGATACCATCTCATTCAATCCTCACATCTATAGAGTCAGAGGACCATCTCCCATCTATGTCTTTGATTCTCAATTCTAAACGATGATTACCTTGTTTAAGTCTCACTCTTACAACCGGTGAATCTGAAATCTCCTTGCCGGTATCATCGACCCATGACCATGAATTTATTCTGTCTTGAGGATCTTCTGTACCTGTTCCATCCAAAGTAACAATCGCTGTACCATCATCGCTTGCTTTCAAGGATTGGTCTCCGCCTGCGTCAGGCTTTGGCGCGATAATCTCTACAGCATCTAGTGACAGAGCCAACATCAAATCCTCTTCTTCAACATCTAAGGCTTGAACCTCGATTTCATCATTTAATGCATCAAGTAGATTACCTGCATCATTCAGTTCGCTGCTTTCAATTCCTGCCAGCTCCTCTAGAGACACATTGTCACCGTACAATTCATCAGCATCGATTTCTATTGCTGGTGCTTCTGCCCAATCATCAATTGCTGTTTCCTCTTCAATCAAAGAAGTAGGTTCAGCTGTTGAATCAATTAGAACAACTGGTTCTGGGTCAGTGTAATCATTTTGATCGCTACCTGCAATCAACACAGAGGTTCCATCTCGATTTACTGAAACTTTTTCGACCATCCCTTGGGTTTCAACAGCCCATTGCATACCTTCTTGAGTTACGAAATGAAGATGAAACCAAGAACCTGCAAGGCACGAATCTCCTCGGTTGATTAAGGAATGAACAGGATGGCTTAATTCAGCAACTAGAACTTCATCGCGCATAATTCCGCCCATATCTAATCCCATCCACGGACCATCGATTGAGATAACTCTGCGATTTACGTCGAATCGCTTGATTAATTCTTCAGAATTCCAATGTTCAATCTCTAAGGCTTCCTCATCTCCTGGAACCAAACCATGACCCTCGCGAGCAACAATCAGAGTCGAACCATTCCATCCAATAGCTGTGATCCTTTCTCCAACCTCTCCCCTAATCGGTCTTTCCCAGTGCATTTCGCCATCATATGAGTATGTACTTACTTTACCAGATTCTGTTGCTATTGCAATCTTTGGACCTACTTTCGCAAAGAGTACTGAACTTTCACCAAGTTGGATTGAATCACCTGCAGAATTCACAATATGAGCTCTACCAAGGCCATCGATTGCAACCGCATAATCTCCTTTACCAGAAATTGATTCTATGCCTGTTTCATGTACATTCGAGGAAATTTCTTTTCCATCCCGGAAAATATGCAATGATTCACTAGTACCTACTGCTAAATCACCATACGGAAACTCATACATACTCGTGATTGAAGATATCGAAACCTCATCATCGCCAATTACCAATCTACCATCTACTTGCCCATAAGCGAGATTTATTCCACTTGAGACCGCAGTGATTCTAGCCGTTGCGCTGAACTTGTTTACAACCGGAACTGTAAGCGCCATGTTATGAGCAGATAGGCCATCATTCATGATACCCATGCATCTAAGTTTGGCATACAAAGATGAAGGCTAGGCTCACGAATATGCTGTGACAAATCTTCAACTTCTTTCTTAGTCCAACCACATAATGGCTCCAATGTAGATAGTGGCACTGTTTTCACATCAGATTCTCTTCTCTCAATTAGAGATTCACCTTCCTCAACTGATAACCCAACTACTCCCCATGGATGTCTTTGCTTCTTCTTCCCATGCAAATCTATGATCTTGCTATTACGACCAAGGTGTGGATCCCATTTCCTCAAGATTTCAAGGAGTTCATCATCGCTACCCTCTACTGGTAAAACTCTCGATCCTCTTCGCATCACCAAGAATGATGAAAGCATTGACTCTTCATCCTTTATTCTACAAAGTACGTCGCCTTGAACTCCGGGTGGTAGTCCTCCTGCTGAAACAATTCTTTTACCTAAGATCCACACTTTTTCTGGTTCCAAAACCAATCTCACTCCAACGTCTGGATTGGAGAGGTTTACTGAAAGCGACGAGTCATGCTTGCACATGTAATGCCCGATTTGAGCACTATATTCTTGAGAGCGATAATTTCCTTTGGGACCTAATCGTTTTGTCTTCACACCAAAAGTCCGTTCTTTTCCTCGCAATGGGTCATCTTGTAAGATTGCTATTGCAACTGTTTCAGGATCAATATCTTGAGAGATAATTTTTGTAGGATCTATCGCAACTACTCCCAAAACATGACACAACAAATTTTCTACTTCAGCAGAAGGTGAATCGCTAGTTACAACTTCCATCGACTTAATTCGATCTTCTATAATCGAAATTTTTCCCGCTATTGCAAGTCCTTCCATGTTTTTAGACAGTGCTCTTTGAAACTGACGCCGAACAATTCGACTTTTCAATCCAAGCTCGCCATAGCGTAGAATCCAGGCATGCTGCATTAAATCATCTCACTCATCATTATGCATACCGATGGTGCCGTCGGAATGTGTTGTTGCGTTTTTGGCTGAATCATTCCTAGCTGCTTCTAATGCGTCTAAATACTCCTGAGTGACATTTCCAGCAACATATTCTCCGTTGAAACAACTAGTATCCCATGATTGTTCTCCGTTAATACTTGTGACTTCGATTAAATCTTCAAGCGTTTGATAAAACAATTTGTCAGCACCAATCACATCGCCAATCTCATCAATTGATTTTCCATTTGCAATAAATTCAGTAACTGCAGGCATATCTATGCCGTATACGTTTGGATGTCTTACGGGAGGTGCTGCTGAAGCAAAGTAGACTTTTTTTGCTCCAACTTCTCTCGC
This sequence comes from uncultured euryarchaeote, assembly GCA_964012565.1. Classification (GTDB taxonomy): domain Archaea; phylum Thermoplasmatota; class Poseidoniia; order Poseidoniales; family Poseidoniaceae; genus MGIIa-K1. The sequence continues at coordinate 4,547 of CAXGTB010000039.1, forward strand.
CATTTCCACAATTTGAGCAGATGTTGTACCCCTTACGATAGAGTCATCTACAAGAATTACATTCTTACCTTTAAACTCATGTGGAATTGCGTTTAGTTTCCTTCTCACGGACTTCTTTCTCATCGCTTGTCCAGGCATAATGAATGTACGACCAATATATCGATTCTTTACGAAACCTTCTCGATATTCCACACCCAATGTTCCAGCCATCTGTAATGCTGCATATCGACCAGAATCAGGTACTGGAATCACTGCATCGATATCATGATCTGGGAATTGTTCAAGAATCCTCTCAGCTAGACGCTGTCCTTGATTTAATCTTGCTTGGTATACTGAAATACCATCAATAATTGAATCGGGTCTGGAGAAATATACGTGTTCGAAAATACATGGTGAATGGTGAGTCTCCTCAGCACATTGTTTGGAAAAGAATTGGCCGGTAGAAGACAAGAATATCGCTTCTCCTGGTTCTACATCTCGTACAACCTCGAAACCGAGAGCGTGTATTGCTACAGATTCGCTAGCAACTACCCATTCTGTTTCTCCTTCTACCTCTCTACTTCCAAATATCAGAGGCCTTATGCCATTAGGATCTCTAAATGCAAGAATACCGTATCCAGAAATCAATGCAACACAAGCATATCCTCCTGAAATTTGCTTGTGTAGGGCGGAGACTGATGAGAAAATCGTATTTACATCAACATGTAATTCTCCATTTATGTCCAAATTGTGAGTGCGGGAATGTAATTCCATTGCGAGTAAATTCAACAATAATTCTGAATCTGAGGTTGTATTTACGTGTCTTCTGTGTGATTTAACTAGCAAAGATTTGATTTCATTAGCATTGGTTAAGTTACCATTGTGGGCCAATGACAAACCAAATGGATAATTCACGTAAAACGGCTGAGCCTCTGCAGCAGATGATGATCCAGCTGTTGGATAACGTACATGACCGATTCCAATTGAACCTACTAAATTCTGCATGTGTCTTTTGAAGAAGACATCTTTTACCAAACCGTTTGATTTTCGCAAGTGGTATTTGCCCTCATGTTCAGTCATTATTCCAGCAGCGTCTTGACCACGGTGTTGTAAGACAGTAAGCCCGTCATACAGTAATTGATTGATATGATAGCCACGCCTTCCCACGAGACCGATTATGCCACACATATGTCTCGCCCGAACAAATCTAATCACAGGGGCTTTACAGCCCTTTCCCTACATCACGAGTTTATTCAGGGGCGGTGAGTTTTCTTTGACCAGCCAAAAGAGCGCATCTTCGATGTTGCTCCATATCCACAAGAAGAACATACTCCTTTTTGCTTGTGAAAGGAATTTCTACCACAGCGACGGCATCGGATATGGGTGGTCTTTTGCCTTTTACCCATGGACGGAGTACCCTTGGACATGATATCACCTAACGGCTGGGCCACCGGCCCTCCCTTTATCAAACCGACGGGTCAAAAGAGAATTACTCTTCCTCGAAAAGTAATCGCCTTTCTCGTCCTGTTATCATCGCAAATGTCATACCAAAAGCAAGTAATGAGGCTAGGAACATCGCAGTACCACTCACAAGTAAATTAACTACGTTCGAGAGCATTTGCGCTCTCAAACCACTATTAGCTTCCAAAAGCAGATCATCATAAGAAATCAAAGCCCAAGAAATTCCGATTCCAACTGCTAAAGCAAATGTCATTCCGACGAAGGGGGCAAGCGGCCTGTGTCTAGAGTCAGCGTAGAAGAACAAATTACCGATCAGGATTATTCCCATCACGACATATGAAGTTAACACGGCATTGCCAAACCTCTTGAATGATTCTTGATGGAAATCACTATCAAAAGAAAGAGCTATTGCAACTAAAACAAGTATTGGCAATATCGCCGCTAGTGCTAATAATTTCCATGATGATGTTGATTGCTTCATTCTTCCTCACCTCCTATGTGTGATATCGCCAAAGAAACAACATGCTTGATTTCATCTTCAGAAGGAGGGGAGGTGTTTTCAGGCAATGGAAGCGACTTTTCATATGCCCATATTACAATTGCAAATGCAGTGATTGCAAGTGAAATACCAACTAACGTACCAATAATGTCTGCAAGAGAGAGCCAGAGGTAATCCCGGAATTCATCTGCTGATGTGTGATAACCGTCGAAGATCATTGCAGACAAAGCGATTCCAGCCATGATTACAGAGGTTATAGCCAGTTTAACCGCTTCATTGAAACGGTCATCTCCGTATGAGATTAGGCCAACGGATGCTACACAACACATAGATGTTGAAAATATCAAGAATGTAGGCCAAAATACAATCCAGTAAGGATTGATTTCTCCATCTCTCCAAAGGGGTGTAAAACTATACCAGTGCATCAAACAGAAAATCACCAATGAGAATAAAACCGCAACAAATCCACTCCATCTAGCAGTTGGATCTAATCTTCCAACAGGCACATTTCCACCAAAAATCATTCCGTGAACTCCATACAGTAATAGAAACGACGGGGCCAAAATTGACAGAAGAAGATGCCCGCTGGCTGATGAATCAGAGGAAGGGACTGTCCAGGAAGATGCCAAAACTAACAATAATCCTACAGCCGAGATTACCTTGCCAAGGGTTTTTGCCTTACCGCTAATCAAGAACCACATTCCAAGAGGGATTAAACACAATGGAATCCAAAACCAAATTGCCGCTTCCAGCATCTGATTCATAGTACACTCGGCGACACTATAACTTATGAACATCACCGGTAATCTTGCCCTCAGTATGCTGATTCACCATTTTTAGCAATCCGTCACCACTAAATAGAGGACTCTTGTGGCCCGAATGCTCAAGGTGATACCATGGTAAAGATGCCACGTCAAGTAAAGCGCTACAGCCCTAGTGCGGGTAAGCACACAATGCACACTGTAGAGCGTGTCAAAAAGAGGCGCGCTAGTGAGTTAAAATGGGGTCAACGCCGTTTCCGTAAGGTTATGGCTGGATACCGTGGTTTCCCACGTCCAAAGCCTGATGGCCGAGAAAAGCCAACAAAGCGCGTCAACATACTATTCCGTTGTACTGAAACCGGCAAAGCACACTATGCTCCATGCCAACGTGCTAAAAAATTCGAGCTCGTAGACAACTGAGGTGAACAAAAATGACTGCAAATTTCCTGAAGGTTTCATGCCGAGACTGCTCTCATGAGAGCATCATATATTCTAGAGCAACCACTGCAATTGTCTGTGCAGTATGTGGCTCAATTCTAACCAACCCTGCTGGTGGCAAGGCCCAGCTGGTCGGCTGTAATGTCGTCGAGACCCTTGAGTGATTGGAGGCAAGTCCTCCATGGCTAAAGATCTCCTAGAAAACGGACCTTCTGAAGGCGAGTTAGTCGTAGTAGTCGTTCGCGAAGTAAAGCAGAACGGTGCATACGTAGACTTAGAAGAATACAAGGGTATTGAAGGATTCATTTTCATCGGGGAAATCGCAAGCGGTTGGGTCAAAAACATCAGAGCATTCGTTCGACCTGGGCAGCGTTTAATCTGTAAAGTCCTAAGAACAAGAAAAGATAAGAAATCTCTTGAATTATCTCTAAAATCTGTCAGTGAAGAAAGAAAGAGAGACAGACTCGCTCAGTGGAAAAATGAGGAAAGAGCAAAGCAACTGCTCAAAGTCTTGGCTGAGCAAGTCGGTTGGTCAGAAGAAGAACATTCTGAATACCAAATGGATTTGACTGAGTCATTTTTAACTCTCTACGGCGCATTTGAGGAAGCCGCAAAGAATCCTGAATCGCTGACTGAGATCGGATATGAAGGAGATTGGATTGCACCTTTCATAGAGATTGCAGTTAAGAATATCATCCCAGATACTGTTGAGATTCGTGGAAGATTTACTCTTAATGTCGACCAATCAGAAGGTATTGAAGTTATCAGAGAAGCTCTAATCGCTGCTGAAAATGTTTCTGACAAAGAAGCGGAATTAGTTGTTACCTGCCACTATGACGGGGCACCATCTTACAGAATAGACCTCAAAGCACCTGATTTCAAGACCGCCGAAGACGCTTGGACTAATGCAACAAAGGCTTGCATAGAAGTCGTAGAAGCGGCAGGTGGATCCGCAGAAGCAGAGAGGGAGTGAAATGGCTCGCCAATTGATGCAAAAATGCAAAGATTGCGGCTACTACAGCCTTTCTACCACTTGTCCTACTTGCGGCGGTAAAGCACAGGCTGCTGCACCGATGAAGTGGTCTCCTGAAGACAAGAGAGCACACCTCAGAAGAAAACTGGAAGGTGTTGAAGAAGACGGTTGGGCTCAAACACTACCAACATTGGCTTCTGGCGAAGAAGAATGATGCGAATCATTATACCGCGCCAAAATACGCTTTGAGACTCATGGGTGCTCTCATCGATTGGATTTCACAGCCTAAAACTGCTGGCGCAACGCTACTAGTTGCCATGCCAGGAGTAGGCGATGTCGGCAAACTTGCTATCGATGCAGTAAACTGTGAACTCGATGCTGAACCAGTTGCCAGAATCATTCATCCTAGCCTACCTCCATTAGCAAAACTGGATGACGATGGATTACTATCTCCACCTCATATTCTTCTTTCTAGACTGGAGATAGATGGCCAAGAAATATTCACACTAACAGGTGATGCACAACCAATGACTCCAGAAGGCCAACATGATTTGGCAGTAGAAATCCTTGATTTATTCAGTGAAGGAGAAGTTCTTGTTCTTGCGGGAATGGCTGCTCCTGCTGAAAGAAAAGAAGTTTTTAGCATTACTAGTTCATCGGTTTATAGAATTGAATTGGAGAAAAAAGGAATAGATGTCCGCCGTGATGAACCCAAAGCAGGAGTCATTGGAATGGCTGCATTAATCACAGCACTAGGTCCCGTAAAGAGTGTGAAGACCTCTTGCACTATTGCAACTACTATGGGTAATTCTGCAGATCCTATTGCTGCTCAATTATTGCTTGAAACTATCAGAAAATGGTGGTCACTACCGCTTCCAATACCAATTGATGCAACTCAGAGACTTGCGGATAAACTCAAAGAAATGCATCCTGGTAAAGCAGAGGATTTGATTTCAGAGTTATCTGAATCACCGGATTCCATCTATATGTGATTAGCCACCAGAGCTGACTATTGTCAAATCTAGTGAAACATCTGCGTTTAGAACAGTAGTATGTGGGAGTACTGTATCTTCGTGGCTCACTATCACTGTAGAAGGGTGAATTCCAATCTTTAGCAAGGCTTGCTTGATAGTTGAGCCTGCTTCCAAATCAATAACATGATCATGGCCGTGGCCCTTCAGTGCAATCTTCATTACTTCACCCGAGTGACATCACGCTTATGATGGTCGTGCAGGTGGGCGGCTTGTCGGCCGAGATCGCATAGCCCGGTATTGCGGTGGATTCGAAATCCACTGTCCTTTGGACGCGGGAGTTCAAATCTCCCTCTCGGCGCTTAATCTTCTGCTCTAGAGATTACGTGGATTGTGCTGCCTTTCTCTAGGTTAGCTTTCACAT
>CAXGTB010000040.1:0-10002 GCA_964012565.1 uncultured euryarchaeote
CGCCCGGGGATGGACCTGGAGGACCGCCGCCTCGGGAAGGGCCTGGTGGACCACTGCGAGAAGGTGGGCCTCCTGCTGGAAGTTCTTCTTCCTCTTCGAATACTGCACCACAGTGCGGACAAACTGAGTCAGACTCCTTCACTAATCCGTCACATACTTCACAGGCAAACATTTCCTCGTCACTATCTGCTTCAGCTGGTTCTGGTTCGCTACCGATCTTGTTTACATCACCATCTTTTGATCTGAATAGGTTAATTTCCACAACAGCATCCAATCCCTTTAGAGCAACTTCTGTCGAGATAGCATGTTCGAATGCAGCTGAAAGATCTTCAGGAGTATCAAGCACTCTTCCATCATCGATGTAGGTGACATTGACAGTCAATATTCCATTCTCAGATTTAGTTTGGGGACTGTCTACTGCAACTCCTCTCTTTCTAGCGACTCTACGAACTGCAACCTCTGCCATTCTTTTGAACAGTGCTTCATTACCTGAATCTTCTGATCCAGAACCTATTGCATTTGCCAGGAATTCTGCAGCACTGGTCTCATCTTGTCCTTTTAGGTGTGCAGGAAGTTCTCCTCCAATCGAAGATAGTACATTAGCAGCAGATTGTTGATTCATCTGTAACCATTGACTTCTCCTTTCATTCTTAACCGCCCTTTCTGCTTCAGCGATACGATTCACCATTGCATCGGTTGGAGAAAGAGAAGGGTTGTTTGAAACTGCTGTACCTCCGACTTGAGAATTCATTTCTCCCAATTGAGAATTAGGGCCGACTCCACTTGCTAGGGATGGACCCTTTGCGGCAGGAGGCATGTCGCCACGAGCGCCACCAATGTTAGGGGGGGCTTGTCCTGGAAGAGGAGTTACATTTGTTGCAGGGGGCAATGGTGGCAGAGTTGGTGCGATTTGGCTCATGATATCTGGCATCATTCCAGGCGGCATTCCTTGATTTGGCATTCCAGGCGTATGCTGATTCATAATAGCCTCGCCAGAAACAACTCCGAAGTTGCGCCCTCCGCTTACTTCTTGACCACCTAAACCAACTCCGCCTACACCGGGTAATGCGCCTGCACGACTCATTTCTTGACGCGCACCACATTCGGGACAAAATATGCTGTCAGTAGGTATCTCTTCAAAGCAAGAGCCGCATTGCATACCAATCCCCTCATAGAGGGGCTGGGTTGGTTCAAAATAAAGCCTTGCGTTTGTTTTGTCATGAAATCTGCTTGGTTATACCTGTAATTAGTTCATACAGGAGTGGATTTCTTCAATCTAATTCGAAAGTTAAAATCCTGTATCCCACAGTCTCAAGAACTTCATCGCAATCCGAGGTCTAGAGGCGAAACCATGGCGGTACTTATCAATGCAAAAATCGATGCGTTGCTAGAATCGACCTCTCGGTCATTTTATCCAACACTGAAATATCTCCCGAAAAAAATTAGAGGACAAATCGGATTACTGTATCTTCTGGCTAGAGTTGCAGACACTATTGCAGATTCTAAAGAAGGGGAAACAACAGATTTGATGAGAATTCTCAGAGAATACAATGATGTCGTTCAAGGTAGATCGGAAAGACTTCCTGATTTTTCGCAAATAGCTGAGATTCAAGATAATCCTCACGAGGCCGAACTTCTGAGAAACGTGGATGATGTAGTAGATGGTTTGAATGAATATTCAGAACAGGACAGAGAAAAAATGTTGGAATGCTTAGAAGTTATTGTAGGCGGTCAGATAATGGATCTAGAAAGATTTGGAGTTGCTAAAGAAGGTGGAGAAATTCATGCATTATCCAACAATGAAGAGATGGACGATTATACCTATAGAGTAGCCGGCTGCGTGGGTTCTTTCTGGACTAAAATGTCATTAGCACACCTTATGTCATTAGGTCGACTAAAGGAAGAAGAATTCTTCATGAAAGGAATTAGATTTGGAAAAGGACTGCAAATGATTAACATTCTCAGAGATATTCCAGAAGATCTAAGATTTGGAAGGTGCTACATACCTCGAGAAGCTCTAGAACGTCATGATTTGACTCCTGAAGATTTACTTGACAAAAGAAATATTGACAAGTTCAGACCTCTATATGACGAATACCTAGACATTACAAATGATCATCTTGATGCTGCAGTTGAATACATCAAGATGTTACCAGAGACCCAATTCAGACTCAAGGCATCTTGTATGTTACCTGTATTGATTGGACAAAGAACAGTTACCCTGCTTAGAGAAGGCAATATCCTTGATTCTGCTGATAAAATAAAAGTCACGAGAGATGAAATGAAAACATATGCTAAGAAATTGCTGAGAGCTCTAATAATACCAGGTGGAGTAAAACGTCTTCTTGAAAAGAATAAAGATAAGCCAGCTGACGAGTGATGTTTTTTGTAACTACTCGCTTACTAAGTTATTTCCGAAGCACTTATTGTTGATTTTTCATTTAATTAAATCGAGTGATTAGAAAACGATTAATCAAATCTAACTCTAATTTGAATATTTCAAACCGCCCGTAGGGCGTTAAGGTGCAATTTACCATCAGACTGATAAGTGAGTAGTTAGACCTAATGCTGAGCGACATGCTAGAGCGACGCAAACCTCTTGACTTGATGTTCCCGCTAAAAGGCGGTGCATCTAAGGAAGTAGGAGGTCGCAAAGAAAGCATCACTGCGGCCGATAGATTGCGTGCAGCAGTCAATCTAACGGCTGATGCTGTGAAGGCGGTTAGCCTTACTGCAATGGAGGCTTTGCGTGAAGGTGCTGCGTTCATTGGAATTGTTGGAGAACAGGATGAATTAATCGATCCTTTCCATCACCTCGATGCCCCGATTTGGGCGAGAGACCCACCGGTTGAACTACTGAAACTTGCTTACTCATATTGTGAAGAGTTAACGATGAGAGAGGCTGGCAATTTCTATCACTCATTCAAGTATTTACCAGAGGAACAAAGACTGGCAATGTGTGCTGTTTATGCCTTCTGTAGAAGAGCTGACGATATTGCTGATGGTGACTGGCAGGACAGATTCCCAGGATCTCAAGGAGAAATGGACCCAGAAGCCGTTGCTTACAGAGAACAACTTGAAAGTCTACAAAACAAAGACACTATTCTCCAAGAAGAACTCTATCTTGAGAAGATTACACAACTTTTCTTCTTTAGAAAGAAACTTTCAACTTGCTATTCAAAAACCAGCAGCACAGATCCTGTGTTCTTGGCACTAAAAGATACTGTCAAGCGATATAATATCCCCCGCAGTGTCTTTGACGACTTGATTACAGGTATGGAAGATGACCTTTACAATAACAGATATCGAAGTTTCGATGAGTTGTATGTTTACTGCTACAGAGTGGCATCAGTTGTTGGCTTGATGTGCATTGAAATCTATGGTTATGATGACCCAAGGGCTAGGAAGTTCGCAGAATCTTGGGGCATATTCATGCAACTTACAAATGTGCTTAGGGACGTTGGAGAAGATATTCAGAGAAACAGAGTTTACTTGCCATTGAACGAACTAGAAGAAAATGGCATAACAGAATCTGAGCTAAACGGTGATGTCGTCCTAAATACAAATTGGGAACCATACATACACAACTATGCAAAGAGAGCTAGAACTTACCTTGAAGAAGCAAAGCAACTTCTTCCACTTCTACCAAGGCGTACAAGATATTCCCCCGCTGCAATGATTGCTTTTTATGACAAAATCCTGAAGCAAATTGAGCGTCAACAAGGTGATGTATTCACGAAGCGTGTAAAGTTAAACAAATTCCAGAAGTTAACTTTGGCAGCTGCTGTCTATCTCAGACATCGATTCATTCCAGGATGGCTAAATCCTGTATGGAGCGGACTCTCCAAGATCGGCCTACTCCCTGATGTCTGAATGAGGTGTTAGGATGGAAATGCCATCCAAACGTAAACTATCTTTGCTAATATTGATTGGTTTCATCTTAGCATTACTTGAACCAATAATCCTACTTGCACTAGGATATGATTTGGGAGGAGCATTTTGGCCTATGGCCAAAAGATCGTTACAATGGACATATTGGTTGAGAGAAAATCGAACTTTAGTTTTCGCATTTTTCCTCTTGGCTGTTCCATTTTCATATTACAGGTCACAATCTTCTAGTAAATACGAGAAAATTATTGCGATATCCATTACAGGATTTTTACTCGGCTTACTATCCATATTCACTCTTCTGAACTATGCATACTTCAGAGATGCATTTCTATTACTTCCAACCACTTATGGCTTTATTTTCCTTTGTTTGGCATTAATTATTGCAGGTTTACCTCGTAATCCATTCGTGGAAGGAAGAGAAAAGATTAGTACAGCATCTCACTTTTTACTCGTAATATTAGCAGTCTGGCTAATTACTCCGGGATTAAGTGCAATGGCTGGCCTTTCACCATATCCTCCTAAATTGAAACTAGAAGATGGACAATATGAGGTTCAAATTGACGATTATGAATACCCTATGCCAGAAGAAGTTTCCAGTATCCAGGGTGATTATGAAGAAGATGTTGTTTTTTCAGTATACATTGCACAACCAATCTCTCATGAGGGAGATTTACCTCTAGCGATTATTCTCCATGGTTTTGCAAATCCATTTTTCGAATCTTATGTTGATTGGGTTACAGAATTGGCATCTCGAGGTGTAGTTGTAGCTTACATTCAGTATCCATCAGATGTTATGCCGCCTGGTTATGACACCTTTGAATTACATGAAGAAGCAGGTATGTCAAATCACCCATACCATGAACCCAGAGCTGTGGCAATAGACGCTGCATTAGAATTCATGGTAACATTGTTGCCAGAAAACGTAGATCACGATTACTTGCTGGTAGGAGGGCACAGTTTAGGCGCAGGTTACTCATTCTTGGCACTTGAGTGGGCATTGAGCAACGGTTGGGGAAATAATGCATTATTCGTAGATTTGGAAGCACCTTATGCAAGACCTGTTCAAGAGCATCTGCAATTTGACAATACAAAACTACCCGAAAATTTCCTAGCACATGTAGCGATTAGTGAAGATGATATGAGCGTTAGTGATTGCTTTGGAGTGCATCATCAAGCTCTTTTGGGAGAAAATGCGTTATTTATCGAAGTCCCAAGTGATAGATACGGCTTCCCAAGACTTGTCGCAACCCATTATCTACAAGCGACAGAAACACATGATGATTTAGCAGATTGGGGATTCTACCGAAGGGTAGCAAGCCAAGCCAACTGGCTAGTAGCAAGTCTGAACAATGATACGATTGGTGAATCTGCATTCAGAAACCAATTGATGGATTCTGAAGAATTGAGGTACATGGGAGAGTGGTCTGATGGAGAGGATGTTGAGCCACTACGCACATGGAATGATGCAATTAACAGCGAGGCATATGACCACTGTAAAGAGTGGACTGGACCTTAATCAAGAATTGCGAGTAAATGCTTGAATCCCGGTGATATATCTTCCCAAGATTAGATTGTGGATATCATGAGTTCCCTCATAAGTCTTCACTGATTCAAGATTAGCCATGTGGCGCATTACCGGATATTCGTCAAGAATTCCGTTAGCACCATGTATATCTCTTGCAACTCTAGCGATCTCTAGTGCAATGTCTACATTATTCATCTTAGCAAGACTGATTTGCTCATTGAACCATGTACCATCGTCTTTCTTTCTACCGAGATGATAAGCTAGAAGTTGACCCTTTGTGATTTCTCTTAGCATCCATGCAAGCTTATTTTGAACCAGCTGGTATGAAGCGATTGGATGGTCGAATTGAATTCGAGAAAGAGAGTATGTTTTTGCTGAATGGAAACATGCCATTGCAGAACCTAATGCTCCCCAAGAGATTCCGAATCTTGCATTGTTCAAACATGAAAATGGTCCTCTCAATCCCTTGACATTAGGCAACATTCTATCCTTTGGAATCTTACAGTCTTGGAATACTAATTCGCTTGTGACGCTAGCCTTTAGAGAGTGCTTTCCTTTCATCTCTGGTGCACTAAAGCCTTCATCGTCTTTCTCAACGATAAATCCTCTAATCACTCCATCCAATTTGGCCCAGACGATTGCTACATCTGCAATTGTTCCATTGGTAATCCACATCTTTGCTCCGTTTAGCAAGTAATGGTCACCCATATCTTCGGCCTTTGTGATCATGTCGCCTGGATTAGAACCGTAGTCTGGTTCAGTTAATCCAAAACAACCTACCCATTCTCCAGAAGTCATCTTTGGTAAGTAATACTCCTTTTGTTCCTCGCTACCGAAATCCCAAATTGGATACATTGCGAGTGAACCTTGCACACTTGCAAACGATCTCAATCCAGAGTCGCCACGTTCTAATTCTTGACATATCAAACCATAAGCGACGTATGAAAGTCCAGGACATTCATATCCTTTCAGTGGGGCACCTAATACACCCATTTCACCAAGAGCAACTCTCCACTCGTCAGGGAATACTCCCTCTTCACAAGCATGTTCGATTTTAGGTAGAACTTCTTCATCTACCCAATCTCTTACCATGTCACGAATCATTATTTCTTCTTCAGTCAAAAGTGACTCGATATCGTAGAAGTCCAGACCCTCGAACGGTTCCATGTTTGTTGTGCGGTAGCAAGAGATTGATGAAGGTTAGGGGGTTATTGCTCATTCTTCTTATTACGCTTGAACAAATTTGCATATTTCCGTTGCAACCATGGACTATTCCAATAAATCAGACCAAGTACTACACCAGGGACACACATTGCGACTAAAATCACTAAAACATTGGGAATCCCACCATCGGTTTCCTCACTTGCAGGCTCGAAGGAAACTATCCTTCCTTGGCTGGTTACCAAGAATCCAGAATATTCTGAATTCTCCCATGCCACAGCATAACTGTCGCCTCCAAGCAACACATCTTCATCAGTAGCATTCTCGTTTGAAAACATCAGGAATGCTTCCTCGCTATATTGATTCCACCTTACCATTCCGATAGGAGCTAAAGCGAAAATACTGGAAGAATCAACCGCCTGATTATCCGCAATTATATCTCCATTTAATTGGCCCAAAATATCTACTCTGCCCAATTCTGATTTCGAAAGATCAAGCATATCAAGTTCAATGGATATTGCCTTTAATCCACTTGCAAATCCTGTACAGGAATTCATTGTAGGGTCTTCACAACTCATTCCCACCCAAGTGTGGGAGCGCGAGTTTGAAATCCAACTGACTGAATCGGCTTGATCGATTACAGCAATACCGTCATATGTAGTTCCTATAATGCAGATATTCTTATTTTTCAGACAGTCGATATCGGTAATCATTGAAGTTGCATCATCATTGACAAGTGTAAATGTATCAGCATAATATTTCCAAATCTGTCCGTCAACAGTGCCCAAATAAGCAACTGATGAACCTGCTGTGAAATGAATAGCATTGATATCTAGCCCGGCCATAGAAGACGAACCTTCTGCCTCACCAAGAGCGTAATTTGAGGAATTGTACCTCAAAACTGTTCCATCATCACCTACTATCAACGCACTTTTGCCACCAGGGTGCCAACTTGCAGCATTGAGAGAATTTACAGTTTCATTTTCCAATCTAATATCTGTAGACTCATCATCAGCATTTTCTGCAGATAGAAGATGAGCATAACCATCCTCACCATAAATCAAAACTTTGGTTGCGTCAGGAGAAATCTCTCCTCCGTTTACACCCAAGTCATAGCTTGAGAGTTTTCTTTCTATTGAAATATCTACGGTCCTTTCCGGCTCAATAGCATGCGCAATAATAGGTGAAATAATCAGAATTGTCAGCAATATGGCCAACCTGCGCATGACACGGCGAGCGAGTATTGGCCAAAAAGGCCCCGCTTCGTGAGATTTTACGAAGGTAGTCCTTATTTCCTTAATCGATTTGGAATGAACATGGAGCGATTCGAAGTCAAGCGCGGCATAGTCAAATCAATGGGCGGCAATGCAGGCCTAGCAAAATTAGCAACTGAACATTTCAACGATGTAGAAGTTAACGCAGAGGGCGTATTTACTGCATCCTTTGCCATACTAACAACCGTTACCGCTGAATATACAGATGATGGTAAGTTGCAAGTTGACGTAGAACAAATGAAAGGCGATGACCTGTCAAATTTCTTGTCACAAGATGGAGGTAGAGAAAATGCCATGCAAGCAAGAGTAAGGTGGTCCAACTTCCTAGACAAGGCCACTGGTTATTCTGCAAAACAACGTGGAGATAAAGCCAAAGAACAAGCTAAGAAGTTTTCAAAGGCCCGCTCTGCAATTAAGATGGCTCACAAGTCAATCGAAATGTCCTCTACTGTCACCCAAGAAACAATCGATAAGGCACATGCAATGATCGCCGAACTTGAGAAGATGATAGAAGAAGGAGTCGCACCTTCTGAAGGCAGGGTCAAGAAACTAAACGACCTTCTATGAGGCGATTTAATGTTGGATAAGGAAAGCCTGATCGAGCGTTGCCCTAGGGTAGCTGAACTCGATGATGCTAGGCTTGAGAAATTGAACTTGATGATTGGCTATGTTGATGAATCCGTTGGAATCAATCACTTGGTTAATTGCTTAGCAGATGGCACATCTGCAGGTGGAGATGGAATTATTCGATGCTACGTCGGTTTTGAGCCGTCTGGTAAAGCACATATCGGATGGAAGGTCATCTCTTTGCAAATGAAGAGAATGCTAGATGCAGGAGCTAATGTTCTAATTTTCCTTGCAGATTGGCATGCATGGGTCAATGACAAATTCGGTGGAGTTATGGAAGACATCCAAACTACTGCTAGTTACATGGAAGAGACATTTCGAGCACTATTAGGCAATCCTCCAGAGGGAGAAGGCAAAGGAGAATTGAGATTCCTGTGGGCATCCAGCATAATGGATTCTGGAGATTACTGGGCACGAGTTCTACGCTGTTCGAAGAACATGAGCCTTTCCAGAGTTCGTAGAACCTTCTCGATAATGGGGAGAAGTGAAGACTCCTCTGATGGTGATTTGTCTAGATTCTATTACCCAGCCCTACAAGCAGCTGATATTTTCGAGATGAATATCGACGTAGCAATAGGCGGAATGGATCAGCGTAAGGCGCACATGTACATGCGTGATGTAGCCGACAGATGGGGATGGTACAAGGCAACATGCCTTCATACACCAATCATATCTGGTTTGAAATCATCTGGCTCTAGGATGGAATCATTTGACCACAAGATGAGTAAATCTGACCCTAGCGGAGCAATTTTGCTACACGATGACGAAAAGAAATTATCCAAGAAAATGCGTAAAGCATACCTGGACCCAGAGCAACCTAATTCTCCTGTTTACGAATTAATTGAACATATTATTATTCCAGAATTTGGAGAAGTAAATGTAACTCCGAAACCAGAATTTGGCGAACCGAGTACTTGGACAGATCTTGAATCTTTCAAGGCCGCGGTTGCGGATGGAACACTACATCCATTTGATGCCAAAATGGGAGTTGCTGCCGGGCTATCGCGTGGTTTAGCAGTTGTTTCCGAATATTTTGAAGCACATCCAGAAACACTTGAACGAGTTAATCAACTAACTAAGTGATTAGAAAATATTCATCAACGGGGTTTCGTTGGCCACATTCAACCCCCTATGGGGTTGGGTGAATTTTATGCCAAATATCGTGGTTTTAGTAAAGCGTGTTCCTGACACGAATGCAAGAATTGTAGTTAGTGGAAACCGTGTGGACTTATCTGCTGTAAAGTGGGTCATAAGCCCGTATGACGAATTTGCAATCGAAACCGCACTTCAACACAAAGAAGCCGAAGGTGGAACTGTTACTGCTCTTACTCTAGGCCCTGCTGAAGCCGACAAAATTCTCAAGGATGCCAAGGCAATTGGCGTTGATGAAATTGTCCGTGTATGGGATGACTCTTGGAGCGAGTTAGACTCCAATGGAATCCAGTCTGCTTTATCTCAAGCAATTAGCAACCTAGGTGCAGAAGTTGTCTACTGTGGAAAAACTGCAGCTGACACTGGAGCAGG
>CAXGTB010000041.1:0-9879 GCA_964012565.1 uncultured euryarchaeote
GAGTATTCTTGGCCGTTGAACAGTCCTTTGTAACGAAGATTGTTTGTTGTTGAATTATCAACCCAATCAGTAATGTCGTATGTCCATTGCTTTACGTCCTGTCCTGCACACCATCCTGCTCTTCCATATGGCCAAGAGCCAAATTGATTAGCAACAACTCCCCTATCAACTTCCTTTTCACAACCTTGATTATCGTATACAATCGGATGCCATTCATAGGCAGTGTTTCCATTCAAGAAATAATGATGCTCATGGTCGCAGAATTCAGCACAGTTGGCTTGATCCTGATTGAATCCGTGCCCAGTGATCGTTGAGACAATCTTCACACTGTGATAATCTGATAAGGCCGTGAAGTTGTGTTGGCGATTGTATCTTGATTCGTTGTTGTATTCACCGGCGAATTGGCCTCCATCATCGAACATTTTCTCACCGCTAATACTTCTCTCACCTAAATCCCAGTCTGAGAATAATAGTTTGACAGTCATAGTACCTTTATTCGCACCCTGATACTTGAAATTACGAACATCATTGTCTTGCAACATAAACAGATACGGAGTGATGTCGGTCAACCAACGCCCCTCGCGACCATAGGTGGTAATCCAACGCATAAATTCTGTACCACACTTGCTAGAGTTATCTCGGTCACAGATCTTCATGTATGCTAGGTAATCCCATTCGTGACAACCGCCATAACTTCCATCGGAATTTTGGTATCTGTTCCTCCTTTCCTCGCAAGCATGTTCATGGAATACTTCTAGAGTATCATAGGTTGTGATGTTGTTAGGCAAACTAATGCTGACATTTTCGTAGGTCGAAGTGTAACCTCCCTGCCAACCACCACTGTGCCAAACTTCATCAACGACAGTAACTGCATGCACATTCGGGTCTGATTCTCTAACTTCAGTATTGAATTCATAGTTATACATTCGAGCTTCATACGCCCAATGAGTGATGTCATTAGTTTGAGAAGTCCAAGCATAAATAGATCCTATTTCTCTTGCTCTTTGGAATCTATCAATCCCATAATATAGTGAGTTCCAATTATTGATTAAATCTCCCAAGCCGCCACTAGCAGTGGACATGTCTTGGTCAATGTAGTGTATGCGATCTTTCCACTTTAGTTCTTCATCAGCGTTCAGTGTACTTTCCACTGCATTTTTTCTTGCCAACACATCATTGCGATATGAATTGTCAAATGAACCATAGAATAGGTGAGCGTTATCGGGTAATTGTCTGATCATTGAGCCCGGATTTTTTGACCAATCCGCATTATTTCCATTTCCCGAGGTATCGGTATACTTGAACAAAAATATGTAGACATCATCTCCAGTCCATTCATTTCTAAACGACCAGGTTCCATCCAATGTCGGTACAGAAAAATGCGCAACAGTATCCATTCTACCGTTGCCATGGCCACTCTCTTTCCAAGACACTGGTAATTGATATACTGCACAACCAAGTGAATCAGGTGTCCATTTTGTCATAGTGTTGGGGCAATCATCAACATTAGAAAATACACCATCTCCATCTAAGTCCGCACAGCCAATCGAATTCACGACATTTCCAGCAGGAGTTCCTGGGCAATTATCATCTGAATCAAAAACACCATCCTGATCTGTATCCCTCTCAGTAGCATCGCATCCATTCTCATCAACGTTTTGTGCACCTAGAGGAGTTCTTGGGCACAGGTCTAGAATTACTCCAGTTTCATTTAGGTCATTTACTCCATCATTATCATCATCATCGTCTTCAGTCAAATCATGACATCCGTCTCCATCATAATCAAGTTCTGAATCACTAACCCAGTTTGATAGACCTCTCCAACACGCATCTATGGTGTCATTCACCATATCATTGTCATCATCCATATCTTCTGAGTAATCTTGGCATCCGTCTCCATCGTAGTCAGTATAGGATTTCGATTCCCAACCAATTTCTCCTCTCGGACATAAATCCGAATCATCCAAGATGCCGTCATTGTCATCATCGCTGTCTTCAGATGAATCGGAGCAGCCATCTCTATCATGATCAGTCTCCACTGTGCTAACCCAGCCTATTTCAGATGCACAATCGTCATCAACATCAGGAATCAAATCATTATCATCATCACGGTCTTCTTCTGTATCGTGACAACCATCACTATCTCTGTCTGTATTTACTTCTGACATCCATCCTTCGTCACTACCATGTCCGTTAGGACATGAGTCTGAATCATCGGGTATTCCATCTCCATCAGAATCGCTTCCTGTTGAAACGATTATTCTTACAAGACGTGAATCTTCTGTTTCTGTCCAAAGACCACATGTTGCTGTGATGGTGACGTTATATGATTCCTCAATAATTCCCTGACTAAGTGAGAACTGACCATTATCATATACAGATTGGGAATTATCACCATCACTAACCGTGCAAGAACTCGGAGTCGAATGTTCAACACTACCAGTAATTGAAAGAGGAGAGGATGAATCAATTTCAACTATTGCATCGACAGATAAGGTTGTTATTCCTTCGTCTGGAGAGGAGACTGTGAATTCAAAATAATCTTGCACTGAATAATCCATTCCATCAACTACTAATCTAGAATTAACTATCCAATTGCCTGGTTCATCGGGCATGAGAATTATTCTAAATCCATCGTCAACCCTGCTTGATGTAGTTTCAACTTGACGAATTCCGCTGGGGGTAATGATGTCAGATTCAACATAGTAATTGCTATCCACAGGGTCAACATTTACTATTGCATTAATAATTGCTAAATCACCTACAAAGATGTCAGAATTCGATAATTCTACGGTTAAATATGCCATAATTTGTTTAGGAGTGTCATCAATTACTTCTTCATCAGAACTTTCCTCAGAGCCTAGGCATCCAGAAAGTAGCATAATTAGAGTCAGAAAGACAGCTTTGACTGCTTTGCTCTCCATATACCGTGAGAATAGGTAAAGCAAATGAATCCTTGCATTCACAATGCATCGCTTTCAGTGCGACCATCAGAGATCATAATCTCTTCGTTAACAATCGACTCTGAGCCATGTGAAACAGTTAGTGGTTCAACCCAAAGTAGTGGTCCACCCGTCTTCCTCTCGATATGTACAATCATTTCCCAATGAACACGAACCAATCCACCATATATGGTCCCTGGCCATTCTCCTATTGGGTTTTCTAGTTCGAAATCTCCTCCTTCGAGTCCGATATTGATTGTTTTGCTTGAACTCATTATACGCATTGGTCGCAAGAATACACCACCGGGTACATCGTGTCTTTCCATCGGTGCATCTTCGCCCATTCCTGTACCGTCATCCAACCCTTCTTCCCAATGATGTGGAAGAGCTGTGGTCAATCCAGGAGGGGGTTGACCAGAGGGATCTCGTCCTAATGCTGCGAATACTTTGTGCCTTGCAGGTGGTAAGATTCCAACTCTCCAAGAAACTTTCATTCCTATCCAATCCTCGAGCGGGTTTTCAATACTAACTTCACCTTTCAGTTCATCCTTGCTTTGGATATCTTCAACCTTTATTTTTGGGCGGGGTGGAGAATTACGTAGGAAGAATTTTTGTCTTTGTAAATCACCTAAATTTGCTGCAACTCTAAGTGCAATTGGCACAAGCATCAATGGTACGATTACTACTGCGAGAAGAGGATAATCAAGTAATCCAAGACGAACTTTACCAGTCCCAAATACTGGTATTCCCATAGATGTTTGTAGCGGTGTAGTAAATAGATAAAACAAACATATCAGGAGGAAAACTACTATCCAATTGATGAAATTTCTAGCTTTTGCATGTATGGGGTGAGGGAGAAGGTACCATCCAGTGCGCTGTTTTGCGATTATTTGGGGGGCTTCTCCATGGTACAAACAATCAGTTTCATAATCTCCTTCGATTGTTCTCTCTACTAACCAAGAGTCTTGTTTTCCAAGTCGGAATGGTGGTACGACTGGACCATCAATTTCGAATGAATGTTCTACTATTGGTATTTTGTCAGCATCCAATTTTGAAGATTCAAAAGGAGGATATCGTATCCTGTGTTTTACTTTTACCATCAAAATAACCTACGCAAATAATAATTTGAAACCAGCCCTGACTGCTAGTTTTCTGAATTCTGGAACTTTACGCAATAAGGTCATACCCAATGGTACGGGGTGTTCTATGTCTCCTTCAGCGTTGATCAAATCCAATACTTCTGGACGATTGAACATCCGGAAGTGTGAATCTAATTCTTCATCATCTGGAATAGTTACAAGTAAATCACGTAACGCCCTTGCTCTATCTTGCTCTTTTCTGAAAGCCTTGAATGATTTACAAACCGATGACAAATTATTAGCTTCTAGTTTGTCTATTTGAATTGCTTTAACCAATTTTTCGATAATTGCTTCGACTTGCCTGAATCCTGGCCCAATTCCCCCACCAGTAGTTGGCTTTGCCATACCAGCTGCATCGCCAATTAACATTACGCGATTTTTGAAGGGTTTACGAAGAGTACCACAAGGCACAGGACCACAATAGCGAGCGATTTCCCTTACTCCCTTAAACCGTTTTTTCCAGAGAGGATGTGAAATCAAGTTATCATAACATTGTTCGACACTCCTTCCTTCCAAATCTTGAGGTCTTCCCCAAATGCCTATTCTATGAGTGTTATTTCCTGTTGGTATCACCCATGCGAATAGCCCTGGAGCAATATCTCTTCCAGTATACATTTCCAACCAGTTGTCCTTTCCAGTCAACCCACTAACATCTGATTGGAATCCAATCATCATTTCCTTAGGACGTCCCATTTTGAAATATCTTCTAGTCCAAGAATGTGCCCCATCAGCGCCAACTAAAAGTTTGGTTTTGACTTCGATAACTTCACCTTCTCGCTCGATTTGCAACGTCACTCCTTCTTTGGTAACATCTGCTTGCAATGGTTTTGAAAGTAGCCAAAGATGTGCTCCAGCATCCATCGCTTGGGCAACTACTGCTTGATCGAATTTCTTCCTGCAAACTACGTGAGTTCGAACTCTCCCATCTTTACCCACAGGGACCATTATTCCCGATGGTGAATGAATCAGTGCTCCATCGATATTTTGCAAAATTGTATTTTCAAGGCCAACCATTTGCATAGCGGGTGGATTTACTAACCCTGCACATTGGAATGGTCTTCCAATTTCTGCATGCTCCTCAACCATCAATGTCGAGATACCTCTAGATGCTAATTCGGTTGCTAATCTTCCGCCAACAGGGCCGGCTCCGATTATGACCACTTGGTACATCTAGTAGGGTGGGCAGCAACAAAGGATGTCAAGGTTGTGCCGTCTCACTTCTTTGCAAAGCGATATCCGATGTTTCCATCACGCTTCAAATAGAGAATAGCAGTGAATGGTTTTCCTGCTTTAGAAGTGAAATCCTCAAAAGGACCTATCTTGCCACTTTCAATCAGTGTTTTTGCTTCATCACGAGTGATTGTACGTTTGCTAATTTCTCTTAGAATTGATATTTTACATCCTTCGGAATTAGTTTCAGCCTGGTAATGGGTTTCTGTCTCAATGACTCCTACATTTGTCTTGGGACAAATAGCTAGTACGCCTTCAACTACAGGGAATTTGGTTGCATCAGCAGGTGGTGCCCTAGGAGGGAACTCAAATCCAACTTTATTGGATTCGAGAACTAGGAAAGCAGGGAAGTTGCGTCCTCTTTTCGACACGAAGTCTTCAATCAAATCTGATTTACCTTCAGTGAGAATTTTCTTAGCTTCATCAACGGATATGTCTCTCTTGCATACATTCCTTCCAAGTCCTCTAAATGTACATTCTGCACTGTCACATGCGTAAGTTGATTCGCCAATTCGAATAGTACCTTGATCACATTTAGGACATGCGCATAACTCTTCATCATCAGCACTAGTTTTTTCAGCGGAACTTCCCTCAACAACAACTTTTCCAGAATCGTCGATGTTGACAGTTACTTCGTATGATTCCCCACTTCTTGAGAAGAATCCATGTAAATTTTCAATTGATTTTTGATTAAGTAAACGTGATGCAGTATTTCTATCAAACCATCGCCCACTCGCATTTTTCCACATCACGAATGAGCAACCTTGGTCTCTACCCTCGTTCTTTTCACAGATGTAGGAAAGTATTGTTTCACCGACGTTTGCACTGCATAATGGACAGGCACCTAGAGGTTCTTGCGATTCATACAACTTTGATCTATCGTGATCTCGAATTCTGTCAACAAGTTCCTGAACTCGATCCTTGATTTCGCTCATGTAAGAATCCCTTTGATTTGTTCCTCGCTGGACACCATCTAACTTAGATTCCATATCACCAGTTAACTCAGCCGAAGTTATCCATTCGACAGGGATTCTTCTAAGAATATCAATCATCTTTATTCCGTGTGGAGTTGCCCTTAGAGAGCCACTTTTGCCTCTCCCGATAAACTCTCTAGAAATTAGTTTCTCAATCGTTTCTGCCCTTGTCGCTGGTGTTCCAAGGCCTTTACCTTTCATGGCTGCAGCAAGTTCTTCGTCCTCGATTTTTTTACCTGCGTGTTCCATTAATCTTAGGAGTCCAGCCTCTTTTAGGCGACCAGGAGGCTTGGTTTTTTCTTCTTTGAATTCATGTGACTCAAGCGTAGCATCTGCTGGATTAGAAGGTAGTTGTCCCCATCCCTCAGGGAGATTTTGCTTCTTTGGCCTAACTGCTCTCCAACCAGGAGTCTTCAGGCTTCTAGCTTCTTTAATGAAGTTTTGACCTTGCTTTGAAGCGGTTCTTTTTTCGACTTTCCAAATTGCTTCAGGATGGAAAGAAGCAAGGAATTGACGTGCTATTAAGTCATACAATTTCATCGCATCAGAACTCAATCCGCCGGGTGGAATTTTACCTGTTGGAATGATTGCGTAGTGATCGGAAACCTTAGAATTATCAAAATTGCGTTTTACATTTTTGAGTCCATCATCGACCAATTTCTTTGAGTGCGAATTGAGTTTATCTTGTGCACCCAGTTGACGTATGGTTTTGGAAATGGATTCCATCATATCCTCTGGAAGGAATCTAGAATCTGTTCTAGGGTATGTAGTTAGTTTGTGGGTGTCATACAGTTCTTGAGCCACTGAGAGTGTACGCCTTGCAGACCAAGACCACATGTTATTTGCTTCCCTTTGAAGACTTGTCAAATCAAAATTAAGTGGTGGTTTTTCAGTTGAATTACGATCCTTCTGAGTTACTGTGAAATCACCATCAGCTTCAAGCATCTTTTCTAGGAGTTCTTTCTCACTCTCCTCGATTATTCTATGAGCTTTCAATTCTGGATGTTCAGGATCATCTTTGTGTCCAGTTCTCTCCCATCTCGCACTCCATTTCGCATTTCCACTCTCAAATTGACCTTCTAACTCCCAGAACGGAGCAGGGTTATGAGATAGAACTGAAATTTCATGATCAACAATCATTCCAAGTGTTGCGGTTTGAACACGACCCAAGGAAAGAGATTTCTTGTCATTTCTACTAGTTCTCAGGAATGTTGCAGCCACTCTTGACCCGTTCATGCCAATAATCCAATCTGCTTCTGCACGAGATATAGCGGCATCTTTGAGAGGATCATAATCTGTTGATGGTGTTCTGTTATCCCATGCTGACTGAATTGCATCATTTGTTAGGGATTGTAGCCACATTCGACTAGTTGAACACTTTACCTTTGCATATTCCACTATTCTACGAAAGATTAGTTCTCCTTCACGAGCAGCGTCACAAGCGTTAACAACTTCAGAACATTCCTTTGAAGTAATCATTTTTTTGATTGCAGTCAACTGTTTTCTGTTGTTACCTCTACCTTTGATTGGCTTTAGTTGAAATTTCTCTGGAATGAATGGAAGTTTGTCAATCGACTTCCTCCAATTCTTGAATGAATCATCATATTCCTCTGGTGTCTTGAGTTCTAGTAGGTGTCCGACCGCCCAAGTAACCCATACTTCATCCGATTGCCAGTGAGTATCTTGTTTGGAATTCACTCCCAATACCTTTGCAATATCGGCCGCCACACTAGGTTTCTCCGCGACAACAACAACCGGCATGGTTTCTGCGGGGAAAACCGACGATACTTGAAGCCTCGGTTTTGTCGGTTTTCATACAGGTACTATAGTACCTGTTTAATTTTGAACTATTTTTTGTGACTAAAATTGGCTGCGCCGACTAGCCTCATTCCATCCGCCCTCGGCATCAGGTCCTCCACAACCAACACAACCCGGATATCCTGCTTGGAGAAGAAAAATAACTTGCTCAGAAAAATCATCCCAACTACAATTAGGAACCCAACAAATATCCAATGATGGTTCTTCTCCGCCGAGTTGAGCCAGTCCGGCAATCGATAATTTACCTTCGATTACGGTTGGCAGTTCCGTTTTGGAAGGAACATGATCTGCAATCAATTGCACAATCTCCCAAGCCTCTTTCATGTTTTGATTTGGAACTGAGAGGGTACAACCATCTTCACGCAAGAGTCTGCGAGCTGCTTCACGCAGCGAGGGCCAGCGGGGGTCGCTCATTTCCACATTGAGGCCCATTACGGGGCAAGATTTGAAGAATGCCCTCTGCGAGAGATGGTCAATGGGGTTAGGATATTCACTATTTGTGCGTCCTTTCCTGGCGCTTATGGATAGCGAAAAAGCCCACAAAAGAGCCTTATTTGGACTTAGATTTGCATCTTTCACAATACTTGGAAGAATGATGTTGAGGATTCTTTACCGTCCAAAAAATGTAACCACCAAAACACTTGGAATGCAGTTTCGAAACCCTCTGGGTTTGGCAGCAGGCATGGATAAAAAAGCGGAAGCAATGAAGGGTTGGGAAACCTTAGGTTTTGGATTTATTGAAGTTGGTGGAATTACAGAACATGAACAGACGGGCAATCCTAAACCACGGATGTTTAGATCTTCAAAACATAAAGCATTAGTGAATCGCATGGGATTTAATAATCCTGGAAGTGTGAAAATGGCCTCACATTTATCTAAGACAAAAAAGCCCGAAGTACCTCTATTTTTGAACGTTGGAAAATCCAAAATCACAAGTCTTGAAGATGCTCACTTAGACTATGCTAAAACAGTAGAAAGATGTGAGCAATATGTCGATGGCTTCGTAATCAATGTGTCCTCGCCGAATACTCCCAATCTGCGTGAACTTCAGAAAGATGAGGACTTAGCCAGAATAATCGAAGCAGTTCAAATTCATTCTAAGGAAAAACCAGTGTTGGTAAAAATCGCACCAGATTTAGAAGATATGCAAATTAAATCCATTGTTGATACGGCACGAGGGCTAGAATGTGCTGGAATTGTAGCAACAAATACAACGATTTCTAGACCTGATGAAGACGGAATCATGTCACAAACAGGAGGTCTTTCGGGACTGCCATTGAAGTCCAGATCTACAGAAGTTATACGTTTAATCGCAGATTACACAAATGGGGAGTGGCCCATTATTGGAGTGGGTGGGATTTCCAATGCTGATGATGCATGGGAAAAAATCACTAACGGTGCATCTCTTGTGCAGGTTTATTCTTCGATGGTATTCAATGGAGCATCTGTAATCAAAAATATTGTTAATGGTCTTGAAAGAAAACTCAAATCTAAAGGTTTTACAGAATTAGAGCAAGCAATAGGACTTGCGAGAGGTGAATGAAATGTTAACCCATCGTGCTAGGTTACTTTTGATTGGTGGCATCCTAACTGCTGCGCTAGCGGCTACGATACTGATTAGCACCCCTGAAGCAACAAGAACGGTCGATGAGGTAATGGAGGACCCAGAGAGCCTCGAAGGGCGAGAAATCGCAATTAGAGGCGAAGTATTGGATGGTTCGATTGACAATTCTACATCCGTATTTATTTTACATGGTGAAGATGAAGAAATTTTGG
>CAXGTB010000042.1:0-9796 GCA_964012565.1 uncultured euryarchaeote
CCCCATGGATTCCCTTTCAGATGTTTAAGTATCTCTTTGAACATAATATAGTACATGGAAAACTCTCGAGGAAGAATTGCAGGACTAATGGTATCAATTCTTGTCATGCTTGTTGCGACTCCTCTTGCAACTTCAGCCTCTGCAATACCTATGTTCTCCACCGGTTATTCTACTCCTCCCGACTATCCCGTAGCATCCAACGTGGTGATCTCGCCTTCCAACCCAGTCGTTGGGGATGAAATCAGTTGCTCATATGATTTCTATGACCAGAGTGGCGACCCCGATCACTCTACAATTTCTTGGCAATTAATCAACACAACTGGCGGCTATTTCATCGCTAATGGTTCTTCTATTGAAACCTCAAACTTTGAGGCAAACAGCGTTATTGAATGCTATGTAACTGCATTTGATGGAACAAGTAATGGCAATACTGCTCGAAATCAAATCCTTCTTGGAGACAATATTAGTAGAAGTCTGCCTGATTTAATTCCTTCAATTGTCTACATGAGAGACAATCAATCTTCACTATCTGATTTAGTGTATGATGGTGACGTAATTGAAATGTCACACCAAGAAGAATTTGAATGGAACATCTCACTAATGAAGCTAAATCAAAACAAGGATTTCAGAATCATTGCATACATTAGCAATGAATCTACTGGAATTCTAAGTCTAAGCAGCCAGCACATTACTGCTACTAACCAGAACCAAAGTATTTCTCTAGGCAAATTAAGTTTCGAATATGATGACGGCTGCTACGTTGCAACAATCATGATCTATCAACTAGAGAAACCTGGAATCTACAAAGATTCCTTCAACTTTGTATTAGATGTTGGAGGCAATGATTGTGCACCATATGTGCAAGAAGGTAAGTATAACCCCGATTGTGTTACTTGTCCTAAAGTTAGTTGGGCATATATCTACACAACAAATACGCTGAATCAAAATTTTGAAGTCAAAACAACGGGACTTTACCCTGGAAAAGAATACTCGCTAGACGTTGTAGTAATCAACGAAACTACTCCATCAATTGTTTTTGCTGATTCATATGATTGGAATACGAATTATGGTGCAAAGAGGATCACACACTATGGCCTAAATCTATCTGTAGGCGACTACTGCATAATCGCTAGCCTTTACGAGGATGGCGAATGGATTAACTCTGTTAGAAGTTGCAGAACTATCGAAGAGCCTGAACCACCGCGGATACAATTCATTTCTATTAGCTACAATGATTACCTCATCAATCATTACGTTGACACTTCTGTAATCAACATGGTCTTTGGAAAATCATATACTCTGGATGTGGAACTTGTAAACAATTCAACCGGATATGTGATTATGTCAGAAAATGATACCATCAACGCTAGTTATCTAAATTGGAGGCATTACATGGGATCAGCTAATCTGACTGTAGGATACTATTGTGCAAAGGCTATTCTGTATGAGGACGGCGTTTTCATAGACGAAAGAACCAGTTGCCGCCATGTAGTTGAAAGGAATGCTACGATTGTCTCGAACGGCATACGTTACAATGAATACACTATGGATTACTGGACTTACTCAAAGGTTAGTTACCTAACTCCAGGTGAGAATTATCAAGTTGTCCTAACTCTATCTAACATGGATAATGGCAACAATATAATCGTCGAAACTCATGATTGGGTTGCAACTTATGGCGCTAAAGCATTCAGGATCAATGATATTGACCTGTCTATTGGAGAATTCTGCCTAACTGCTGTTCTTTATGAAAATGGAACAGAAATCGATCGCAGTGTAAGTTGCAAAAACGTCATCTGCCAATATGATACACACAGTATGAGTGTAGACACTAATGCTCAAGAGGAAGAAGATTCGGAACCATCTTTCATCGATAATGTGTTGGAAGCAATTGTCGAAGCGATTTCAGATATAATCACTGATATATTTGCTGAAGCAAAAGACGAGAGTGATGAAGACCCTGAAAACCAAGAAACCGAAATCGTTGATAGTGAGGCACCATCGACCGATTGAGGCAACTAGAATACGATCTAGACTAGTCTAGTGATTCTACTTCACTCAGCACCGAAGAACTGTCTCAGCATTGGATGCATTTCCATCGCCTGTTCCTTCTGTATCTGTTCATATGTACGCAGAATGATACCTACGGCAAGCAACAGACCTGTTCCAGTAGCATTTCCTACCGTTCCAAGCAAATCCGCTCCTGCAGCCAATAGACCTACGAATGCACCAGAGAAGTATGTCACTGGAGGGATGTATCTCTCAAGAATTCTCTCAAGAACTAGAGGGTTCTTACGGAAACCTGGTATTTGCATACCTGTCCGTTCGATCTGTTTCGCAACGTCTTTCGAACCCATATTCGTAGTATCGATCCAGAATTTAGCGAATACCATCGAACCAACCGTCATCAGTGTGACATAGAAAAACACGTGACCACCTATTTGCCATAAGCTATGGCCATAGATATCTCCTTGCTGATTCAGCAGAGGAATCAGCCAATCATTCACTCCGTTAACCATCGAAGAATACCAAGCAAATCCACCACTTGGAGTTGAAGAACCTGGTTCATATGTTCCAATATATTCGGACATACTTCCCCAACCTTCCTTACCGAGTATCGGTGTCTTCTGCAACGTTGGATGATTCCAGAACAGTAGAGTAAACATGTTGATGTTAGCAAGTAGAGCAGCCATCAAAATAACCGGAATGTTAGATGCGTAAACCAATCTGATTGGATACTTTCCACGATGACCACGTACCTTACCGTGCGTTAGAGGTAATTCCAGTTTGCTTGATTCAGCGTATGCAACCACCAAGAACACCACTACCGACGAGAATAGCGCTGCTACAGGGTTTACGTGTGTTAGCAATATCGTTTCGAATCCGTTTTGCGATATCATTTCCCCAAGAGAAGCTTCCCTGAACATATAGAATATCATCGGTAAAGTCCCTGATGGAGGATTCTGAATGCTGTATTCCATGCCTGATGTTGCTGCCATTGGAGAGAGCGTACCTACGAAAGTAGACTGTGCAACTCCTGCTGCAATGAATAGAGAGATACCTGAACCGATACCCCACTTGCTGACTAGTTCGTCCAGCAAGAATACTAGGTAAGAACCTGCGAATAGCTGTGCAACGATTACGAAGTTAGCCCAGCCCATTCCATAGTTTGTGATTAGAGCCTCGGTAGGATCTAGGAAACCATAGGTCTGTGGAATTGATTCGATAGGAATCATTAGCAAAACCAACAACTTCTGTACACCTTGGTACATTGCCTTATCCTCAGAATCTTGCAAATCTAAACGGATAATTTTCGCACCAGCGAACAACTGCATGATAATCGAACCTGTAACAATTGGTCCAATACCCAAGTGCATAATTGTACCAGATGCACCAGCCATGATGGAACGGAAACCACTGAACAAGTCAAGTGCTTGTCCAGATAGACCCCAAATCATGACGTTTGTCATTGCGAAATAGATGATTAGAACCAATGTTGTAGTCCACAACTTTTCGTTAAATCTTACGTGGCGCTCTGGCTTTGTGATGGTTGGGTAAGTATCTACGAATCGATGAAGAGCGTAAAGACGGCTATTCTTGTCTCCACTGTACATGAAACAAGTAAGAGCCGCTGCTGCTCCAAATCCTAGTAGAATTACACCGACTAGTAAGTAACCTACCAGATCTTGATGCGTTCCATCATACCAAGCGTTAGGACGGCAATACCAAACTGCTATTCCCAAGAATGTAAGCCAAGCCAACATCTTTCCATAGCGACCAATAATCGGTACTTCTTTGAGTCCTTCTGGAAGGTCTCTAGTGAAACACCAGATCATGAATGCGACATAAACTACGCCGAATATAAATCCGAAAATCGCTCCATCAATCGTATTCTGCATATCTGGAGAAATAGTTCCAGAGCCAAATAGAGCAGTTTCGAATGCATCATACTGCCAATATCCTAGCATTCCGAAGTACAGTAGACCGGTTAGTCCGACTGCCCAAGGGATTGATTGCTTGCCCATGTTACATTCCTCCGTTTGTTATTGTATTAAAAAAAGTTCAATGAAAACCTATCTAGGCCTTCATTCCCACTCCTCTTCATCTTCGCCGCCTTCGATTGAACCACCAGCTGCAGAAATCTTCTCTGCTGCTTTTGCGGACCATTCTTCAACTGTTACTGTTAATGCTGTACTGATTCTACCAGATCCGAGAAGTTTGTCTATTCCCATTTCGGTCAAGTCAATTGAATCCTTTCCATCAGCCATTCTTTCTAGGTCACTTACATTGCAAGTAACATAGACTGTTCTTAGTCCAGGGTCACGGTTGAATCCGTGCATACCCCAGTGTCCCGGCATGTACTTGATACGAGTCATTACACGGTGCTTGTTCATACCAGCTCTTCCACGACCTCCACGCTTACCTGCTCCACGTCCAGCCTTGTGGCCTCTTCCGTGTGTTCGGCAACGTCCTCGATGCTTGTTTGCTTTGCTCATCAAAATCACCTCAAATCATCCTTTCGACCAAGGCCGAAATGTCCTCTCCACGAGCTCCAAGAGCGCCACCAATGACATAGCTGCGCTTCAGTCCACCCCAGCCCTTTGGGCCACGAGGTGGATGTAGTCTGAATACTCTCTTCATATCAGGAAGATCCTTGACAGTTGCATCTCCAGTAGCGATTGCTGCTGCAAAATCCTTGATTGAAGAGTAATCTGTACCTTCCTTAACAATTGCATCTGTGATTGGCTTGTCACCTACTAGGCGACCACGCTCGGAAATCATCTTCTCGATGAGACCAGCGTCAGCATTTCCCCAAGTGATGTAATCCTTAGCCTTCTGAAGCATTCCATTGTACTGCGGATTTTCTGGGATAATCACTGCGTGATTGACACGAGTTAGATTTAGCATTCCCATTGTTTCTCTAATCGAGCGCTCGACCTTTACATCCGAGCGTGCTCTTACTACAATCCAACTCATTCTAGTAACCTCCCTTTGTGAATGAACAACTCAGCTCTTTGTACATCGCTGACACGTGTTCGGTTGATTGCTGCTAGTGCGTTAAATGTCGCAGCTGCATAGTTGATTGTTGTTCGAGTCTGACCTTTGGTTCTGGATAGAACGTCGCTTACTCCTGCTAGAGTTAGAACACGCTTTCCTGTTTCACCAATAACCAGTCCTTTTCCTGCAGGGGCAGGCATTAGAGTTACACGGGTTGAACCTGCTTGTCCTTGAACCTTGAACGGTACAGATGTTCCTGGACCTACGCTTGATTCCCATGAACCATTTCCACGTTGAATTTGGATAAGATTCAGTTTAGCAGCAACCAAGGCCTTGCGGATTGTTTGAGCAACTTCCTTACCCTTTGCCATTGCAAGTCCTACATAGCCATCTTTGTTACCTACGCAGGCCATGACATTGAATCTTACACGACGACCTGAGTCTGTCATTCTTTGAACCATGTTGACCTTGATGACTTCATCTTCCAAGTTTGGAATCAATGCGTCAACGATCTCGACTTCACGAATTGGTAGACCAGAAGCAATAGCCATCTCGTAAGTTACGATTCTACCAGCCATTACTTCACGGCCTAGTCTAGTCTTAGGAGTCCAGTTTCTTAATGCAGAAATCGCTTCATCTGCAGCGGTATTGCGGCGGCGACGGCCTCCTTTTTCCTCTTTCTCTTCTTCTGTTGCAAAAGCCTTAATCAGACCTGGTGCCATTTGAGTTATCTCTTCATCACTCATTTCAGAACGCCTCCTCTATCTTATTCTTGGTTGCTTCTACAGTAGAAGCATAGGAATCATCGATATGCGCACCGTTTAGGCGGTCTTCTTCAGGTAGGACTGAATCACCGTGAGGTATTTCCAATCCTGCGTCGACCATTCCCTTAAGGGCAGCAAACACACGGTTTCCATTCGTGCTAGCAGCTAATCCAATGTCCAAGACTGCTTCATCATGACCTGCAGCTATTGCAGACTTTCCGAGTGCAAATCCTGTCAAGTAGGATGCTGGAATATTCTTGCGAGAGTTGGAATCTGGCCATCCGTAGCGAGAAACTAAGTCATCGCCAGTTACTGAAACTTCCACTTTGTCACCATCAGCTTGCCAAGATACAACTTGACAAACTACACGAGTATTTGAGATTCTTACTACTGCTCGAGCGTTACCACTCTTCAGTAGCTTTAGACGGCGACGGTAGTCAGTTTCTCCACTGCGGCGTCTTCGATATTGATTGCGTTGTCTAGGTCCACTTGCCATCATTGTTCACCTCCAATAGAGATTCCTTCAACACTCATCTGAGCCTTCATGTGAGAGATTGAACGGTAAGAGCCACCTTTTGCCTTCAGATAGTAATGGCGATATTGAGAACGCTCAAGAGTTCCGTCTTCGCGCATTTCCTTCAATGTTCGGCGTTGAGCACGAATTGTTGCCATCCACTGTTGTTTGCGTGGATTACGAGCATTAGCAGAACCTGATCTCTTTCCTTGACCTTTTCTTCGACCCTTCAGCTTCTGGGTCTGGCGCTTCAATGCACGAACTCTGGAAGTTCCTTTGATTGCCTTTGCTTTGATCCATCCGTTATCGATAGCCTCACGGATATCCTCTTTCTGAACGGATTGAGCGACCTGGTCTAGGTATGATGGGTTAATCCAAACTCTGTGCACACCACACTTCAATAGTTGTGCTGCCATTTTCTTCTGGTTAGTAATCTGCATCAACGCTCCCTCCTGCGATTTAAGACTCTGATTCCCAATTCGTCTGCACGTGCATGAATATTCTCACGCTTTCTTCCACCAACTGTAGCACCGACACGCGCTGCTTGTGTTTCTGCATCGATTTGGTCTAAATCTCCAGTGTTGTGAACCATAACTTCCTCAAATCCAGACGGGTGAAGTCCGCTTGCTGCGTTTACCTTACCATGTCCGATTCTAACAAGCGATCCACGATACTTGTAATTCCGGCGTTGCTTGTTGTCCATACCGTGAGGCTTTCTCCAGCCAGAGCGGGATAGACGCTTGTAACGGAACCATTCTGTTCTGCGGAATGATGGAGTTCCTTTCTTTTGGGCTGCACGAAGTGCCAAAGCCGCCTTCATTTCTTCAGAAAGAACGGGCTTTTGGCGAGCAACGTGCTCTTCATCGAAATCTTCGTCATCCCAGTCTTCTTCATCCTCATAGTCAGAATCCGAATCATCTTCTTCGACAGAATCTTCTTCCATAGCCTCTTCTTCGACTACCTCTTCTGGGGAGGATTCTTCCTCAACTGGAGCTGGTTCATCTGCACCTTCTTGCAATCTTGCAATCAAATCTGCTTTCTTACCAGATACTGGCAAGCCAGACTCCTTTAGCAACTCTTTGAGTTGGGCAACTGTCATCTTTTCATAATCACTCATCTCAATTCCTCCTTCATGCCTTCTCAATTAGGTATATTCCGTCTTGGAATACACGGCGGTCACGCTTCTTTACGGTGGTTGAGCGCTCGATGTTGGCTGCAGTCTGACCGACTGCTTCCTTATCGATTCCAGTAACAACGACCTCAGTCTTGTTCTGTACTTTCACTTGAACCCCGTCAAGGATTGCTGCTGATCTTGGTACACGTTCACCAAAGTAATTGTTTACGATGAATTTGTTTCCTTGTACCGCTAGTGTCATAGGGAAGTGAGAATACAATGCTTTCAATGTATATGTGAAACCATCATTCACTCCTTTAACCATATTTTTGAGATGTGCATTCCATGTTCCTGCAAGGGCTCTTTCCTTGCGGCGTGGTATGTCAACTCGAACAATTAGAGCACCGCCTTCTTGGAAAATGTCATGCCTTGCGCTGACAAAATCACGAGAAACGCTACCCTTAGGTCCTGTGATAGTGACTGTATCACCATCAATCGATGCAGTAATACCCTCAGGGATTTCTACAGTGTGTTCAACTCGATCTAATTTTACCATGTAATCACCTCAGTAAACATATGCTAGGAGTTTGCCACCAATGCGGTGCTCCTTCGCTTCTTTGTGGTGCATTACACCACTGTTTGTAGTCAAAATCAGAAGTCCGAAATCTTGAGCAGGAAGATAGCGACCTTCCCACTTATCGAACTCCTGGCGGCGAACTGAGTGGCGTGGTTTAACTACGCCACACTGGTTAATTGCGCCACGTAGTTGAACGATGAATTTGCCTCCTCGTCCGTCGTCGTTCTTCTCTATCTCTCCGACATAGCCGGATGTTTGCATAATCTCTAGTACAGAACCAAGTAACTTGGAAGCTGGAGAAAGATCTACATCGAATTTTCCGGCTTGCTCTGCGTTGAATAGTTTAGCTAGTGCATCATTAAGGGGGTCGAACTGCATTCATAATCACCTCAATTCATTTTCTTAAATCCTATTTCGGGAGCAACGTCGCGGAAACATTGTCTGCACAGGCGTAGTCCGTGACGACGGATCATTCCTCTTCGGCGACCGCATCTACGGCATCCAACAGTTCGTCCAATTCTCTCACCATGGTCTCGTGCCATTTTCACTCCTCCAAGATTTTGATACCATAGTTCTCAACAAACCATGCTCTGGCATCATCAGCATTGGTTCGGTGGTTCAGTGAGACCTTTGCACTTCGGCGTCGGCGTCGGCTGACACGGTGCCCTGGTCTCTCTAGTACGATATTGATATCCATACCAAAAATTCCGATATCTGGATCGTATTTTTGGTCTGGGAAGTCTGTGTAATCAGGTATACCGAATGAAAGGTTACCTGACTTATCGAAATTCCAAGAAGGGATTGTATTTTCCCTAACCCAGAATGCATCTGTTAGGAATTTCTTGATTGAATCATTGTTTCTGATAGTCGCCTTGCACCCAATTGGGAATCCAACACGTACCTTCAGGTCACGGTTTTGTTGCTTACCTAGAGTCCTTACGGAATTAACTCCAGTAACGAGTTCCAAAACTTTCTGTGCATTTGAGAGGCGATCGCCACCTTCTCCGACACCGATGTTGACTACTACCTTGGCAATCCTTGGCATAGACATTGGATTTGCAGTATCGCTCATTGGCTCACCTCCACACCAGGTAGAGTGCAATCGCCAACAGTGAATACATTGTCAGTGGTTGTACCGAATCCTTCGAACTCTACTTCGTTTGGCATACTTGAACGCTTAACGATGTAGTTGGTAACGTCTGCTAACTTTCCGACGTGTACCCCTCCTACTAGCATACAGCGAGTTCCCTCTCCGAACTTAATGTGCTCGAGGACTTGCTGATCTGGCAGAGAAATCTTCAGTGAATCTCCAGTCTTATGCTCGGAAGCATCATCGACAATGATGTTACGTCCATCGTGCAAGTGAACTTGTGTCTTACCACCCTTGATTGTAGATTTTCCTTCAATTCTACAAACCTTCCAAGTAGCTTCCTCTGGTGAGATTGGGCGGTATCTTAGACGACCATTTGTGTCTAATACACATCGATAATTGTTTTCTCCTAGTGTAAGTACGTCCATTACACCTACACCTCGGCGTGTATCCTTAACTACACGACCATCGACCTTTGCTAGGCTGTTGTGTAGAATCGTGCGTACTTCACGGGTAGATCTTGCCATTCCGATTACATCTCTAATGACAATGTTTAGCGGCATGCATCTCTCTAAACTGTGAGCGCCTGCACGCGGACGGGTTACCCAAACTGTGGTTTTCCTTGGAAGTGGCCAACTACGTGGTATAGCCAAACGCTTCAAGTGACTGCTGCTTCCCATTCTTTTCAACTCCTATCAGCGGTCAAGTGTTGCATTCGCAACTTGTCCGTCTCGTCTAA